>JAGRNM010000234.1 GCA_020440745.1 Deltaproteobacteria bacterium | reverse complement strand
GGAGCGGAAATCTTAAAGCCTTTATTTAAGAAAAAGAAAAAAGTAGTCGCTCTGGATTTAGGTATTAAACAAAATATTTTACGAAACTTAGTCGACCTAGGTTGTGAGGTGGAGGTTGTGCCTGCTAAGACAAGTGCTGCGGAGATTTTAAAACGCAAACCCGATGGTGTGTTTTTGAGTAATGGTCCTGGCGATCCGGCTGCGGTCACTTATGCCATCCAAACTGCAAAAGACTTAGCCGGCAAGGTACCGCTTTTTGGTATTTGTCTTGGTCATCAGATTTTGGGCCTTAGTCAGGGTGCCAAAACTTTTAAGCTTAAGTTTGGCCATCGTGGGGGCAACCATCCCATTAAAAATTTAAAAAGCGGTCAGGTAGAAATTACAGCTCAAAACCATGGCTTTGCGATTAGTCAAGACAGCTTTCCTAAAATTGGTGAACTCACCCACATTAATCTTAATGACCAGACCGTCGCTGGTTTTGAAAACAGCAAAAAACGACTCTTTGGGGTCCAGTACCATCCAGAATCTTCACCTGGTCCCCATGACTCGCTTTATTTATTTAAACAATTTGGAAAACTCATGAAGGATTAAAGGTTCCCTGCTCATGCCTAAAAGAAAAGATCTTAAAAAAATACTTCTCATTGGTAGCGGTCCTATTGTGATTGGACAGGCTTGCGAGTTTGACTACAGCGGTACTCAAGCGGTGAAAGCTCTTAAGGAAGAAGGTTACCAAGTGGTTTTGGTCAACTCTAATCCTGCTACGATAATGACCGATCCGGAATTTGCTGACGCCACTTATGTAGAACCTCTTACTCCAGAAGTGCTGACCAAAGTTATCGAAAAAGAAAGACCCGATGCTTTGTTACCTACTCTAGGAGGACAGACTGCCCTTAACTTAGCCATGACTTTAGGTGAGCGTGGGATTTTGGCTAAGTATAAAGTAGAACTCCTTGGCGCTAATTTAGAGGCGATTAAAACTGCCGAAGACCGTGCGGACTTTAAAGAGTGCATGCAAGAAATTGGCATAGAGGTTGCCAAAAGCGGACTTGTTCATAATCTAAAAGAAGCAGAAAAAGTCATTCAGCGTGTAGGTTTTCCTGCCATCTTGAGACCTGCCTTTACTTTGGGAGGAACCGGAGGAGGTATTGCCTATAATCGAGAGGATTATTTAGAGCTCATTAAAAAAGGTCTAGAAGCTTCTCCAGTCAGTCAGGTTTTGGTAGAAGAAAGCCTTTTAGGTTGGAAGGAATTTGAACTTGAGGTCATGAGGGACAAAAAAGACAATGTGGTCATTATTTGTTCTATCGAAAACCTAGACCCTATGGGAGTTCATACAGGAGACTCTATCACCATTGCGCCAGCTCAGACATTGAGTGATAAAGAATATCAAAAGATGCGGGATCAAAGCCTCGCCATTATTCGTGCCATTGGCGTGGATACGGGCGGTTCCAATATTCAGTTTGCCCTTAACCCTAAAAACGGTCGTTTAGTAGTCATCGAAATGAATCCAAGGGTCAGTCGTTCTAGCGCTCTAGCCAGCAAGGCTACTGGCTTTGCTATTGCTAAGATCGCCACTAAATTGGCTGTGGGTTATACTTTGGACGAAATTTTAAATGACATCACTCGAGTCAGTCCTGCAGCTTTTGAACCTAGCATTGATTACGTAGTGACTAAGATTCCTCGTTTTACTTTCGAAAAATTTACGAAAGCTGATCCCCAATTAACTACCCAAATGAAGTCAGTAGGGGAGGCGATGGCCATCGGTCGTACTTTTAAAGAAAGTCTGCAAAAAGCTTTGCGTTCTTTAGAAATTGGCAGTGCGGGTTTTGAACCTAAGCTAAAACTAAGGCCTAAAAACGAAGAGACAAAGAAAAAAATTTTACAAGCTATCAAAAAGCCCACTGCTGAGAGGCTTTATCACGTAGCGGATGCCATGCGCTACGGCTTGACAGATCAAGAGATTTATCAGGCAAGTTTTATTGATCCTTGGTTTTTAGCTCAAATTAGAGAGATTATTGAAGCCGAAGCGCTTATCAAAAACCGCTTTAAAAGATTAAAATCCACAGAAATGGTCGAGGCCTTGCAAGAGGCTAAGGCCATGGGATTTAGCGACCAACGTTTGGCAGATCTTACCAAACAAACACCATCTCAGATCAGTCGTCTTCGCAAACAATATCAAGTAAAGCCTATCTACAAAAGGGTAGACACCTGTGCTGCTGAGTTTGAAGCCCATACTCCTTATTTATACTCTAGCTACGACCAAGAAGACGAAGCCTTTGTCACCAAAAATAAAAAAGTAGTCATCTTAGGTGGAGGGCCTAATCGCATTGGACAAGGTATTGAGTTTGACTACTGCTGTGTCCATGCCTCGATGGCCTTAAGAGAAGCGGGCTTTGAAAGCATCATGGTCAATTGTAATCCTGAGACTGTTTCCACTGATTACGATATTTCCGATCGACTTTACTTTGAACCGCTGACTGAAGAAGACGTCTTAAATATTTTAGAAAAAGAAAAACCTTGGGGAGTGATTGTGCAATTTGGTGGTCAAACACCTCTTAAACTTGCCCATGCCATTGAAAAAGCGGGTTTTAATATTTTAGGTACAAGTCCTGATAGTATTGACTTAGCAGAGGACCGAAAACGCTTTCAGCGTTTTTTGAAAAGATTAAAATTAAAACAACCTCCCAATGGCACAGTAACCTCCCTTAGCGAGGCTAAAAAGGTTGCTAAAAAAATTGGCTATCCTGTTGTCGTGAGACCTTCCTATGTTTTGGGAGGAAGGGCCATGGAGATTGTCTATGATACCAAATCCTTAAGTCGTTATATGAAAGAAGCCGTACAGGCTTCTAAAGAGCACCCCATCTTAATTGATAAGTTTTTAC
>JAGRNM010000233.1 GCA_020440745.1 Deltaproteobacteria bacterium | reverse complement strand
TAATTTGTGCCTTGTTTTGTTTCGGCCATTAAACGTCGTTTAGAAAAAGACCGTTCTCCTGGTCAGTACTTATTAACGGGTTCTCAACAGTGGGAAGTGATGAAACACTTGTCTGAGTCCTTAACCGGTCGGGCGGTTTTTTTGGAGCTTTATGCTTTTTCGGAGCAGGAGCTTAGTGGTCAGAGCACTAGCCCTCCTTGGTTGGAAAGGTATTTAGATTCCAAGGCTACACTGCAAGACTTTTCTCTCCCAAAAGTAAGTCCCGCTTTGTACGAGCGGCTTTGGCGGGGCTCTTTACCTGAGGCGCAGTTTTTGGATCTTCAAGACTTAGCTCTTTTTTTTGAGTCTTACTTAAGGACTTATGTAGAACGGGACTTACGTTTGATGGGGGAGGTTTCTAACTGGGATTTGTTTGGACGCTTTTATCGTTTGGCTGCTGCTATGAGTGGACAAGAAATTAATTACTCTCAGTTAGGTAGAGAGCTTGGACTTAACCCGCAGACTGCCAAAGCTTGGTTAGCACTTTTAAAAGCAGGCTTTCAATGGCGGGAGGTGCCTGCCTACACCGGCAATCTTATTAAGCGTCTTAGTAATAAAGCAAAAGGTTATTTAATGGACACGGGTCTTTTATGTTCGGCTCAGGCTATTTCTAGTCCTCAGGCCTTAGGTGCCCATCCACTTAAAGGTGCTTTGTTTGAGACTTTTGTTTATCTAGAACTTTTAAAACAAGTTCAGCAATTAAACACCAAGCCGGTTTTTTATCACTGGAGAAGTCATAGTGGCGCCGAAGTAGACTTGGTACTAGAAAGAGATGCAAAGCTTTATCCTATTGAGATCAAGTGTAAAAGTCGACCCACTCTTAAAGATGGCAAGAGTTTGCAGTCCTTTGCTGAGCTTTACCCCAAACAATACATCGGCCGTTCTTTGATCCTCTCAGCGGGAGAAGAAATCTACGCCTTAAGACCGGATCTTTGGGTCTTGCCATGGTGGGTCGTTTTGTGATTTTTTTTAAAATTTATGTCAGTCATTTTAAAACACGAGCATTACTTAGAAGTGTCTGGAGAGAAGATTTTTTATCAACATTTAATCCCTCAAGCTTCCGAGACTAAAAAGCCTACTATTTTATTTTTGCACGATGCCATTGGTAGTGTGTCCCAATGGAGGGGTTTTCCCGATCAATTAGTCAAAAGACTGGGCTATCCTGCTATTGTTTATGACCGTTATGGTTATGGCCGGTCTCAAGCCAGCTCTCAAAAAAGAGACAAAAATTATCTCCATCAAGAAGCCTTAGAAAGATTGCCAGCTTTTTTAGAAGCCCTTGGATTAGAAGAAATTATTCTCTTTGGTCATAGTGATGGAGGGTCCATTGCTATTATTTTTGCCGGTCAAGTGCCTAGGAACATTCATTTGCACGGTGTGATAACGGAGGCGGCCCATGTTTTTGTAGAAGAGATCACCTTAGCAGGGATTCGTGAGATAGTTGAGTTGGCTAAGCAAAGTGATTTTTTAAAAAAATTAGCTAAATTTCATGGAGACAAGACAGACTACCTTTTTAAGGCTTGGCATAAGACTTGGCTTTCTTCAGAGTTTAGAAACTGGAATATCGAAGACTATCTGCCTCAGATAACTTGTCCTGCTTTAATGATTCAGGGAGAAGACGACGAGTACGGGACGCAAAAACAAGTGGATGCCATAGTCAGCCAGGTGCAAGGCCCTAGGCAAAAATTAATGATTCCCGGGTGTGCCCACGTGCCCCATTATCAGGCAGAGGAAGAGGTTTTAAAGGCGGTTGGGGCTTTTTTGCTTTGGCGAGATAAAATTTTGAAGCCTTAGGAAGTTGTTAACTGGGATAAATACTCTTTCATAGCAATCCAAGCCTTCTCAGCCTTATTTAAAGAAATCTTACCCTGATAAATATCAAAGTCCTTTTCTTTAATTTTAGTTAAAATCCTTTGGTAGACTTTTCCCATGATCCAGGCGGCTAGCAGAGGTTTCTTGGGTAGTTGTTGCATTTTGCTAAAGGCGCGGTCAAAGTTGGTTTGGGCACGGTCGTGCATCAGTTTAAAGAGTATTTTTAACTTAGGATTAATTGGGCCCTTCAGGACTTGTTCTTCTTTTAAGCCATAACGCTTGATGTCTTGAATGGGAATATAAAGTCGACCTATTTTAGCGTCTTCGGCTACGTCTCTTAGGATATTGGTTAATTGCAAGGCCAGTCCTAGCTCGCGAGCGCTTGCTTGAGCCTCTTGAGAGTCTAAGCCAAAGATCTTCATGCAAGTAAGTCCCACGACGCCTGCGACACGGTAACAATAGGCTTGGAGGTCTTCGTAGGTCTCGTAGCGCTTTTTGCTAAGATCCATCTCGCAGCCTTCGATCAGTAGATCTAAGTAATTTTGGGGAATTTTAAAATCTTGGGCGGCCTTTTGCATGCCAAGGCTCACCGGGTGGGAGGGTTTGCCTTGGTAGCAAAGCTCGATTTCTTTTTTCCAAAAGTTAAGATGGTCTTTAGCTTCCTGACCTACATAGTCATCCACTGCATCGTCAATCAGACGACTTAAGGCATAAAAGTGGGTGATGGCTTCTCGTTTTTCTTTTGGTAAAAAGAAGAAGCTTAAGGAAAAATTGCTGCCGGATTTAGTCGTAATCTCTTGAGAAACTTGGCTGGCTTGGTTGGGCTTGTCTTTCATGAATTATTTTTTCTTTTTAAACTTCCAAACAAAAAAAGAGCCCTGGTCAAGATGCTGAGTTTATCCCAAGCACTTAGGATAGGTCTTTGGTGTAGGGTGTCGTACTGAAGCGCTTTAATTTTTTTTAAGATGTTTAAGCCTCCAAGCACAACACATTTAATTTCTAATTTAAGACGACCATGGAGTGATTGAGTGAGTAAGGCCCCATCATAAAACATCTTTTGAG
>JAGRNM010000232.1 GCA_020440745.1 Deltaproteobacteria bacterium | reverse complement strand
TCATTTGCATCCTTTAATTTTTAGTGAACTAGGCAAAGGTTTTGATTTGCTCCAAGCGCTCAATCATGGCTTGTTACCTTCTATTTATGACTCCGATGCCCCTGAGGAAGATCTTAGGGCCTATACGGCCGATTATTTGCAACAAGAAATCGCCCAAGAAGGCTTGACCCGAAATATTCCAGCTTTTAGTCGTTTTTTAGAAGTGTCTGCTCTTTGTAATGGACAGCAAATTAATTATACGGAGATCAGCAACGATGCCCAAGTGGCTCGTAGTACGGTGCGGGAGTACTTTCAGATTTTGCAAGATACTTTAATTGCCTTTGAGTTGCCCGCTTGGAAAAAATCTAAAGTACGTAAGGCGATGACTACGAGTAAGTTTTATTTTTTTGATGTGGGAGTAGCGGCTAGTTTGCAAGGGAGGGGTCCAGTTAGAGAATCTTCTCCCTTATTTGGACCGGCTTTTGAGCATTATCTCTTTCATGAGCTAAAAACTTTTGTCGACTATACTCAGAGTGGAAGTTTAGCTTATTGGCGTTCTACTTCGCAGTTTGAAGTGGATTTTATTTTAAATGATTCGGTAGCCATTGAGGTCAAGGCAAAGAAGAATTTAAGTCCAAGGGATTTTAAGGCCATGAAGGCATTAAAAGAAGAAAAACGCTTTGCTCATTATCTCTTAGTCTGTCTAGAGGAGAGAGCCCGCTCAGTGGAAGGTATTAAAGTTTTACCTTGGCAGGATTTTATTAAAAAATTATGGGCAAGGGATTTTGTTTAAGCAATCAGTAATTTTTTTTAACCATGAGTATTATAAAAATAAAAATCTGTGGTTTGACTAATTTGGCTGATACTCTGGATGCCATTGATTTTGGTGCGGATTATTTAGGTTTTAATTTTTATCCAGACTCGCCTCGCTATATAAAACCTGAAGTGGCCAAAGAAATTTTTCAAGATATTCCTACTAATATTCCCAAAGTGGGTGTTTTTGTAAACGAGGACTTACAAAAAGTCTTGGATATCGCTATTGCTTTAGAACTGGATTTATTACAGTTTCATGGCGATGAGTCTCCTGAAGAGCTTAATACTTTAGGTCGTGATTGGTTTAAGGCTTTTCGTTTAGAAAGTGAAAAAACTTTGCAAGAAATTCCCCTTTACGATTGCGATTGGGTGCTTTTGGATGCTTACTCTTCTAAAGCTTATGGAGGGACAGGAGTAACTGCCAATTGGGACCTAGTGAGGGAGGCTAAAAAGTTTGGTAAAAAAATTATCTTAGCTGGTGGAATTAATCCCGAAAATATAGAAATTGCTATTAGGGCGGTTGAGCCTATGATGATTGATGTGGCTAGTGGTGTTGAGGAAGCTCCTGGAAAAAAGGACCGACAAAAAATGTTGGAGCTGCTTACCAAAGCCAAAGGAGTTAAATTTTGAACTTAGATTTAAAAAAAACTTATGCTTATCCTGACAAAAGAGGACGCTTTGGCCAGTACGGAGGTCAGTATGTGGCCGAGACGCTTATGCCCGCTCTTCGTCAATTAGAAGAAGCTTATCAAAAGGCTAAAAAAGATTCGTCCTTTCAAAAAGAATTTCAATATTTTGCTCTTAATTACATTGGTCGGCCTACGCCTCTTTATTTTGCCGAGCGTTTAAGTAAAAAATGGGGGCTTAAAATTTATTTAAAACGAGAGGACCTCTGTCATACGGGCGCCCACAAAGTTAATAACACCTTAGGGCAGATCCTTTTGGCTAGGCGTATGGGTAAGAAGCGCATTATCGCGGAGACAGGGGCCGGACAGCATGGCGTGGCAACAGCTACTATGTGTGCTCGTTTTGGTTTGGAGTGCCATGTTTATATGGGAGAAGAAGACATTTATCGCCAAGCGCCTAATGTTTTTAGGATGAAACTTTTAGGAGCCCAGGTAGTACCAGTGACTAGTGGTTCTGCCACCTTAAAAGATGCCATGAACGAAGCCTTACGGGATTGGATTACTAATATTGAAAATACTTATTATTGTATTGGTACGGTAGCAGGTCCCCATCCTTATCCTGGGATGGTAAGAGATTTTCAAAGCATTATTGGTAAGGAGGCCAAAAACCAGATTTTAAAACAAGAAGGTCGTTTGCCCCATGGGGTCATGGCCTGTGTGGGAGGTGGGTCCAATGCCATGGGGCTTTTTTATCCTTTTATTAAAGAAAAAAGCGTTAGGATTATTGGGGTAGAAGCGGGAGGAGAAGGGCTTAAGAGCGGCAAACACGCTGCTGCCTTGGTAGCAGGACGTGTGGGCGTCTTGCATGGGCAAAAGAGTTATCTTTTGCAGGACCAAGAAGGGCAGATTACTCCTACCCATTCTATTAGTGCTGGTTTAGATTATCCAGGAGTAGGCCCTGAGCTTGCTTACTTAAAAGACTTAAAACGTGCTGACTTTGTGGCGGTGACTGATAGCGAGGCCATGCAAGGCTTTGATGATTTGGCTAAGTTAGAAGGTATCTTGCCAGCTTTAGAAAGCTCTCACGCCTTAGGCGCTTTTAAGAAGATTAAAAAAAGCTTTAAGAAAAACTCAATTATCATCCTTAATCTAAGCGGTCGTGGTGATAAGGATCTTAACACTGTTGCTAAAGTAAAAAAGGTTAGTCTTTAGATGAATCGCCTCGAAAAAAAATTAAAAGCTTTAAAAGAGCAAAAGAAAAAAGCCTTTGTGGCCTTTGTAACAGCTGGGGACCCCAACCTAAAAACAAGCTTACAAACGGCTAAAACTTTGGAGTCTGCTGGTGTGGATATTTTAGAGTTAGGCATGCCTTTTAGCGATCCCATGGCTGATGGGCCAGTGATCCAAAAAAGTTCTGAAAGGGCGCTTAGGTCAGGAACAAGCTTAAAGCAAATTTTAGAAATGGTAAGTCTTTTTCGTCAAGAATCTGACTTGCCGATTCTTT
>JAGRNM010000231.1 GCA_020440745.1 Deltaproteobacteria bacterium | reverse complement strand
AAACATGGCGTACTCCCCGCTCACCTTGTAAGCAGCTAGCGGACAGGAAAGGTGGTCCCGCAAGTATTTGACCACATCTAAATAAGGCAAAGCCGGCTTGACCATTAAGATATCCGCACCTTCTTCTAAATCCAATTTAGCTTCTTTCAGCGCCTCCCTCGCATTAGCAGGATCCATCTGATAGCTCTTACGATCTCCAAAGGCGGGGCGACTGTCCAAGACTTCCCTAAAAGGCCCATAAAAACTGCTAGCGTACTTCACCGCATAAGAAAGAATAGGAACATGTTTAAAACCGGCGGCGTCTAATTCGTCCCTAATCTTGGCGACCCGTCCATCCATCATATCACTAGGCGCAATCACATCAGCACCGGCCCTAGCTAGTGTGCCAGAAATTTTACTTAAAACTTCTAGAGTAGAATCATTATCAATAACTTTTTGACCTTCTCGGTCCAAAACCAAACCACAATGACCATGATCGGTATAGTCGCAAAGACAAACATCGGCGATAACAAGCATCTCGGGCAGCTTTTTTTTAAGCAAGCTAATCGCCTCAGGCAAAGGACTCTTAGGATCACTACCTTCAGTCGCCAAAGGATCCTTTTTATCTCCAATCCCAAAAAGCAAAACCGTATTCACCCCTTTTTTTAAGAGTCCCTCACACTCTTTTAAAATAAGATCCGGAGAAAACTTAAATAAACCCGGTAAAGTCTTAATTGCTTTTTGAAGCTTTTTACCCTTTTGCACAAAAAGTGGCATGACCAATTGACGAGCACTTAAACTAGTCTCACCAACTAAGCGGCGTACACCAGGGTTTTCACGAAGACGACGGGGACGTTGGATGGGAAAAGACATGGGAACTATTCCTTTTTTAAAAAAAATCACATAGTCAGCACAAGTTCTCGCAATTTTTCATGACGATAATCAAAGATTTTTTTTAAGTCCTTAGCTACCCACAAACGATTCACTAATCTACCGCCAAAGTGAGCATAAAGAACTTCATCAATCACCTCCGTTCCTCCAGCCTTAGGTTCAAAGCGATGGTAGTGGCGCCACAAACGATAGGGCCCTTTCCTCTGCTCATCCACAAAGACATGGGGCGGATCCCAAAGCGTAATCTCGCTCTGCCACCTAATAGGCATACCCCTTAGTTTAATTTGATAATTGATCAAAAAACCCTTTTCCATCTTAACATCCTCAGGCTTACTAAGGACTTTAAACTGTAACCATGGAGGAGTAATTTTAGACAAATTAAAGGGGTCCGCAAAAAAAGCAAAGACCTCCTCAATTTTTTTATTAAGAAAAAGACTACGATGTAAGCGATATTCTCTCATGATTTTTTAAGGGCTAATTTTAATTAAGTCCCAGTTTTAATCGAGACTTCTTAATTTAAAAACTAGAGTTTAATTTTTCCTAAAAACTCTCCTGCACGCACCTTATCATAGGGCTTAAGGTTGTCACGTAAACAAAACTCCATAGAAGGTGGAAAAAGCAAAAGCACAGTAGAACCAATTTCAAAAAAACCCAACTCCTCTCCTTTATTAAAGATCAAGCCATTGTCTTTTAATAAAATTTGATGTTGATTTTCTGCTTGGCAACGACCGCTTTTAAAATTGGCTCTTCCTACTCCTTCTCCCAAACTCACTCGCCTCAAAATACCTTTTTCTTGAGCCTCCCAAATTTCAGGACCATAGTTTTCTACCTCTTTAAGACGCACAGCATCCCAAAATCCCCTTGGACAAGAGCGAAAATCCAAAAGCTCAGAACAAATGCCCGAGCATCCCATGGCTCCCACTGCCAGCAATAAAAAACTCTGGCCCTGAGGATCTTCAAACTCAAAAATCACCCGCTCATTAGTTGCCACCACAGGAAATTCAGACTCCGCTGCAAATTGATAAGCAGGATCCACCGTACGCAAACGACCCGAAAGACGGATAATCTTTTTTAACTTACCTGCCAAAGGCATACGAAACCAGTGATAGTCGGGAGGAGAAAGATAAAAATTAAGCAAAACGCCCTGATAAAATTTTTCTACTAAAGTAAGCCAATAATTTTGAAAAACAGCGGGAATCTGATCCAAAGCTAATAAGCCTTTTAGAGTATATTGGATCCCCTTAGCCTCCACCACCTGTCCCTTAAGATCAATGGGAGTAGCGGCAAAAAAACAAGCATCTGCCGGCGCCCCGATTTTTTCTAAAGCCTTAGGAAAATCTCTTTGCTCACGACGGATAAACATCGCCGCTGCTGTTGGACTCCTACGATAAAGCTCTTGATAAGAAAGATCGCCTTTTAGATATTTCTTAAAGAAAATCCATTTAGCTAAATGCTTAATCCCAGGAATCTTAGTATGAAAGAAAAAATAAACTAAACGCGTAAACAAAGGAGAACAAGCATGTAAAAGCCTTAAAAGCTTAGCCCTAAAGGGACTTAAAGTCTTAAAAGCAGGCTCTTCTGATCGAACTAAATCCGTAGAAAAAATTTTTTCTGTTTCTTGCAATTTAAAAACCCTAAAAAAATAAAATTTTTACGAAAAGCAAAAACTTAAAGCAATTTTAAAAAAAATACCGATGGATAAAAAGACATCTCAGACTATATAATAAACCAAAAGGGGGTCAAAGCGATGGAGTCTTTAAAAGAACTCTTTACAGAAGAATTCATGCCACATGGGCATTGTTTTTTTTGGAAACCTGGTATCCTTTGGACTAGCGTCCTTTCCGATACTTTAATTGCTTTAGCTTATTTTTCTATCCCCATTGCTTTAATTTATTTTATCCGTCGCCGCAAAGACCTGCCCTTTAATTGGATATTTATTTTATTTAGCCTGTTTATTCTCCTTTGCGGACTAAGCCATATCATGTCCGTACTCACCATGTGGCAACCTATTTACGCCATCGAAGTAATCATCAAAGCACTAACCGCCTTAGCCTCCA
>JAGRNM010000230.1 GCA_020440745.1 Deltaproteobacteria bacterium | reverse complement strand
ATCAGGAATAACTTTCATCTGCACTTCAGAATAACGATGATCATAAAAAAGCTCTTGCCATTGGCGCACCATACCTAAAAAACGATTGTTTAAAATCGCCACAATAACGGGAGTCTTCCACTCCATGGCTGTGGCAATTTCTTGTAGCATCATTTGGATACTACCATCACCGCTAAAACAAATAACCCGCTTATCTCTTTTAGCTAATTGGGCTCCTATTGCCGCGGGAAAACCATAGCCCATAGTGCCTAAACCACCTGAAGTGCACCAACTGCGAGTCTCATCAAATTTAAAAAACTGAGCAGCCCACATTTGATGCTGACCCACATCAGTGGTGACAATTGCGTCTCCCTTAGTAGCTTGATAAAAACTATCAATAACATACTGAGCGGTGATTTCTTTAGGTCCTTGCTCGTAAGTCATAGGAGCCTTTTTTTGCCAGGCATGGATTTGCTTCCACCAAGGGCTTAAGCTTTTTTGATAATTTTCTAAAAAAGCTTTTTCCTTTTTGGCTAAGACTAGCAAGTCTTCTAAAACAGACTTAACATGGCCTACTACCGGAACTTCTACAGAAATACATTTATCGATTTGACCAGGATCAATATCAATATGAATCTTTCTAGAATGCTTGGAAAACTCACTTAACTTGCCGGTGACTCGATCATCAAAACGAGCGCCCACACTTACTAAAACATCACACTCCGTGATGGCCATATTAGCGTAATAAGTGCCATGCATTCCTAACATACCAAGACTTTTAGGATCCGTCCCAGGAAAAGCGCCCAATCCCATTAAAGTCATAGCCACAGGAATCTGTGTTAAATCCACCAAAGATTTAAGTTCTTCAGTAGCGTTGCCCAAAACGGCTCCGCCTCCCACATAAAAAAGTGGCTTCTTAGCTTCTTTAATAAGCTTCCAAGCTTTTTGCACCTGACCACTATGGGCCTTATCCACCATTCTTCTATGGCGGACTTCAATCTTCTCTCGATCTAAGTACTCGCACTCATGCAATTGAAGATCCTTAGGAATATCAATTAAAACAGGACCGGGACGACCGGAGCTGGCCAAATAAAAGGCCTCTTTAATAATACCTTGTAGATCCCGCACATCTTTGACCAAATAATTATGCTTAGTACAAGGCCGGGTAATCCCCACAATATCGGCCTCCTGAAAGGCATCGTTACCAATCATACTTAAGGGAACCTGGCCCGAAATCACAACTAAGGGAATAGAATCCATAAAAGCCGTGGCTAAACCCGTCACCGTATTAGTAGCACCAGGACCGCTAGTCACCATAGCCACACCTGGTTTACCCAAAACCCTGGCATAGCCATCGGCCATATGCACAGCAGCCTGCTCATGACGTACTAAGACGTGATGAATTTTATCTTGTTTAAAAAGCTCATCATAGACGTGGAGAATTGCTCCACCTGGATAGCCAAAGATTAAGTCAACGCCTTCTTCGGCTAAAGCTTGCATTAATATACGGGCACCCGTCATCTTCATAAGATTTTTATTAATCTTAAGAAAGACTAGAATGCAAGAATTCCTTATCAAGCCTTTAGAAAAGTCCTTCTAAAAGCTATGTAAAAATAGGAAGATTAATGCTTATAGGTTTCTAAGATTTGCGCCATTCGCGTCTTGCCTTTGAGTTTGGCAAGCTTAAGACGCCTTTCTTCCATCTCCTCTTCTAAAGATAAAAAAGACTTACGGCCTAACTTAGCCAATCTTTTTTCGTAGTCATGGTGCTCCTGCCACAGCCCACTTAGCTCAGGGTTTTCACTAAGGTGACCTTTAATAAGACTCATTTCATAACTTTCCATAGCACCTCCTTCATTATTTAATTATCTCTTAGTTTTAACGCCGTCTAAAGAAGCTTTCTAGTTTTTTTTGTTTATTTTTTTACTCAAATAATTACCAATACTTAAATAAATTAATTTATGTATTACTTTAAGTATTTTTCAACCTCCGCTCTGCTTGAGAAAGACTTAAATAAAGGGGATGGATTTTTTCTAAGGGCTTTAAACCCTTAGAGAGACTTTCTTCCACTAAATGATGAAAGCTTAAAATAGAAAAATCCTTCTCTCCTTGGGCTACTTTTTGAAGACCTGGCACCTCCAAAAATTCAGGATAATGCACCAGGGCTGACCCCACTATTTTTTTGGGAGTAGCACTCTTTTTTAAGTCTTGAACGATTTCGCGCACCAAAAAGACTTGAGGATCATGAACAAGCCTATAATGTCCCACCTCCCCTTCCCAACAAGCCCCAAAGACTTCACCCCTAACGCTAGATAAAAAAGCCCAAACTGGAATATCTTTTTTTAAATGGGGATAAGCTAAAGCTTCTAAAGCATTAAAACCATAAACCGGTAAGTCCCAGGCTTTTTGAAGCCCCAAGACTGTACTAAGAAGAATACGCAAGCCTGTGAAAGATCCAGGCCCCAAGACAACAGCGATGGAAGAAAGTTGTTGGGGAGTCATTTTTTGAGAATCTAAAAGCGCTTGGAGACTGGGGAGTAGGACTTCGGTAAGTCCCTTTTCTTCTTCTCCTTGTTGACTAGCTAAAACTTGACCCTGGCAAGTTAAAGCCATTTGAAAAGGCGGTCCATAGGCACTAAGCAAAAGCCGAACACTCATCCAAAGAGTCCCTTAATTCCTTCCCAAATATTACCAAAACCCCAAACCCGATTAATATCATTAAAGGTTACAAAGACCATCAAACCCAAAAGCAAAACCAAACCCACTTGCTGAGCCAAAAGTCGTTTTTTCATTCCCATCGGACGACCACGGATACCTTCATAAAGCATAAAGGCAAAGTGACCACCATCTAAGACAGGAATAGGAAGCAGATTTAAAACACCTAACTGAACACTTAAAAAACAAAGAAGAAAAAGAAAACTCCCAAAACCCCTCTTTGCTTCTTGAGCA
>JAGRNM010000022.1 GCA_020440745.1 Deltaproteobacteria bacterium | reverse complement strand
TTTCCATCATCGCATTCTTCTCCTGCTTGGAGGAAGTCATCCCCGCAAGCAGGTGAGGTGCAAGCGCTGGTGCAATCATCAGTGTCAATTAAGTTTCCATCATCACATTCTTCTCCTATTTCCCACACACCATTGCCACAGACGGCCATTATTTCTAGAGTGCAAGTGCTGTCACAACCATCGCCATCATTATTATTGCCGTCGTCGCATTCTTCTCCTGATTGCAGAAAACCATCGCCGCAGGAGGCTAAGGAACAGCTGTTGGTACACTCGTCGATATTGCTGAGATTGCCGTCGTCACATTCTTCTGCACCGACTTGAACAATTTCGTCGCCACATACGGCTAAGTGGCAAGTGTTGGTACAGCTATCGGTGTTAATTAAGTTGCCATCATCGCATTCTTCAGGGAGTTCAACATAACCATCTCCACAGGTAGAGGCTTTGATAAGGCTAGGGAAAAATAATATTGAGATTAGTCCAAGGCTTAAAGTGAGCCATTGTATTTTTTTGTAAGTTGCCATGTCACCCCCCTTTATCTTGTCTTTTTACTAAGATAAAAAAGTTAAGTTTAAAGCTGACCTACAGCATATTTTGGCTTTTTTGTCGAGGATGGATAAATGATTTAGTGATGAAAATAATTTGGTTTTTTATGGAGTAAGCCAATTAACTATTGGAAAATATTAAAGTATTTAGGCAGTTCATTTTAAATTTTTTCTTTATAAATTAAGTAGCAATAAAAAAAGCCTCTCCAAAAAGAAGAGGCTTTTTAAAAAAATTAATAATTAGCTAAAACAGTTGCCTATTTGGCAGCCCGGCGACGTAGTCGCAGGACAAATAAGCCAATCAAGCCAATGAAGAAGAACCAATGAGCCATGGGGCCTTTTTGGTTATTTTCTCCTAAGTAACAGCCACAGCCACCGACACCGGTTCCACTGCCGCCAATGATAGGTAGGATTACCTCAGGTTCAGGTTCTTCAAACTGACAGAGGTCACTACAACCATCACCATTAATTAGGTTACCATCATCGCAAGCTTCACCCACTTCTTCAATGGCGTTGCCGCAGATAGCTTCGATTTGGCAAGTGCTGCTACAACCATCACCATTGACTAGGTTACCATCGTCGCAAGCTTCACCTTCTTCTAAGATGTTATTGCTGCAGAAGGCGAATCTTTCTTGGCAGTCGCTACTACAACCGTCACCATCGTTTAGGTTGCCGTCGTCACAGTTTTCACCGGTTTCCCAGATGTCATTGCCACAAACAGCTCCGCCACCTTCGATGGTTTGACAGTCAGCGCTACAGCCGTCGCCGTTTACGGTGTTACCATCGTCACAGCTTTCACCTTGTTCTAGTTCTCCATTACCGCAAACATATTCACGGTCGCAGGCATCATTACAGCCGTCGCCATTGATTAGGTTGCCGTCATCGCAGTTTTCACCAGCTTCCCAGCTGCCGTTACCGCAGGCTGCAACTCCGCCAGTGATGGTAGAACAGTCACTGCTACAGAAGTCGCCATCATCGGTGTTGCCGTCGTCACAGGCTTCGGTTCCTACTTGTAAGAAGCCATCGCCACAGGTGGCAGCGATACAACCGGCGACGCAGGCGTCAGTATTACTGCCGTTAGCATCGTCGCATTCTTCTACTCCCGCTTCGACAAAGCCATCGCCACAGATGGCTGCAAGACAAGTGGTAGGACAAGCATCTGTGTCTACGCCGTTGCCATCGTCGCAGGTTTCGACTCCTGCTTGAACAAAGCCATCACCGCAGCTAGCAGGCTCGCAGTTAGTGGGGCAGGCATCCGCATCGTTGCTATTGCCGTCGTCACAGGTTTCTACGCCTGTTTGGATAATGCCGTCACCACAAACAGCCGTGGTACAAGCATTGGTGCAAGCATCCGTGTCTACGCCATTAGCATCGTCGCACTCTTCTACGCCTGCTCTAACAATACCATCACCGCAAGTGGCAAAGTTACAAGCGTTGGTGCAGGCGTCGTTATCACTAAAGTTGCCGTCGTCGCATTCTTCCACGCCTGCTTGGACAAAGCCGTCGCCGCAGACGGCGTTATTACAGAGGGTGGTGCAATTGTCGGTATTATTGGCGTTGCCATCGTCGCATTCTTCACCAGGTTGAACAATGCCGTTACCACAGAAGGGGGTAGTACAATCATCTAGACAGCCGTCAGCATCGTTGCCGTTGGCGCCATCGTCACAGGTTTCTACCCCTAATTGGACTAAGTTGTCACCGCAGACAGCATTGTTACAAGCGCTAGTACAAGCTCCTTGATCATTATTGGCAGCGCCTAGATCACATTCTTCACCTACTTGGACAATACCGTCGCCGCAAGCAGGTAGAGTGCAGGTATTGGTGCAGGCATCATTATTGACACCATTGCCATCGTCACAAGCTTCGCCTGCTTGGACAAAGCCGTCACCACAACTAGGTAGGACACAAGTATCTAGACATTCGTCAGTGTTGTCCCCATCAGCGCCATCGTCGCATTGTTCGCCTGCTTGGACAAAGCCATCACCGCAGGTGGCATTGGTACAAGAGGTGGTGCAACTGCCGGCGTCGTTATTAGCGCCGCCTAGATCGCATTCTTCCCCTGCTTGGACAAAGCCATCACCACAGGCGGCTAGAGCGCAAGTATTAGTACAGCCATCGTTATTGTTGGCGTTGCCATCATCACAGGCTTCGCCCACTTCCCAAACACCATTGCCGCAGACAGGGCCGGCGCCTTCGATTTCGCAAAGGGCGCTACAACCATCACCATCGTTTAGATTGCTGTCGTCGCATTCTTCTAAGGCTTGTAAGAAGCCATCGCCACAGGCAGCGTTAAGACAAAGGGTGGTACAAGTATCAGTGTTGTCAGCGTTGCCGTCATCGCACTCTTCAAGGCCATCAGTGACGCCATTACCGCAGTTGGTAAAGGTACAGCTGTCAGTGCAACCATCACCGTCATTGCCATTAGCCCCATCGTCACAGGCTTCGACGCCGGTTTGGACTTGGTTGTCGCCGCAGCTAGCCAAGACACAGGTATCAAGACAGCCATCGTTGTTGTTGGCATTGCCGTCGTCACAGGCTTCGCCGATTTCCCAAATGCCATTGCCACAGACAGGGACGCCGGCGCCTTCGATTTCGCAAATAGCGCTACAACCGTCGCCATCACCTAGGTTGCCGTCGTCGCATTCTTCGCCAGCCTGTAACCAACCGTCACCACAAGCGGCGTTGACGCAAAGCTGTGTACAAGCGTCGGTGTTGTCAAGGTTGCCGTCGTCACAGTCTTCGGGTGGAATATTAGGAACACCATCACCGCAATTAGGGAAAGTGCAATTGTTACGACAATCATCATCATTATTAAGATTGCCATCATCGCAGGCTTCTACGCCTAACCTGACAACGCCATCACCGCAGATAGCTGTCTCACAAGAGCTAGTACAAGCGCCTTGGTCGTTATTAGCTGCTCCTTGGTCACAATCTTCGACGCCGTTTTGGATCACACCATCACCGCAGACAGCTATGACACAAGTGTTGAGACAAGCGTCGTTATTGTCTGTATTGCCGTCGTCGCAAGTTTCGCCGTTGTCAGAATCAGTTACACCATCACCACAAACAGGACGAGTACAGTCGGTGCGGCAGGTATTGGGGGCAATATCACTATTAGCAGCCCCTTGGTCGCATGATTCTCCTGCTTGTTCGATACCATCGCCGCAGACTGGCAAGGTACAAGCGTTGGTGCAACCGTCGTCGTCAATAAGGTTGCCGTCGTCGCATTCTTCAGTGCCTAGCCAGGTAATACTGTCACCACAGGTGGCGTTTTCACAAAGGTTGGTACAGGCGTCATTATTATTGCCGTTTCCATCGTCACACTCTTCGTTGAGCTCCGTCACACCATTACCACAAATGGGTTCTTGAAGTTCAGCGGCTCCAATGTCAGGGCCAGCGGTGCCGTCTAAATCACCGTCTTGGTCTCTAGGATTACCTATTTGGTCAAAGAGAATACCAGTGATTGAGGCCGAATCAATCAGTGGTCCAGGAAATCTAGGCAGATGAAGCCCATCGCTATTAAGGTCTTGAATCCCAATATCCGGAACAATTATTTGGTCAGGACCAACTAAAAAGCCTTCATCTGAAACGTTAGGTCCGCTAGTCAAAATGGGTCCACCAGGCATGGCCGAATTACCAACAGGAACGGCTTGCCCAAAGACAGTGTTAGAAATTTCTGCTGAAGCTGTGGGAGCTAGATGAAAGTTACTTCCAGCAATACCCGAAGTATCTGTATTGCGTACGATGGTCATGTGTTGAAGATTAAATTGATTAGACCCCCCTGCAAAAAGTCCACCACCACCCGAACTTGATTGGTTAGAGGTAATAGTGGTGTTGGTTAAATTAACGCTACCGCTTCCAATAAAATAAAGACCTCCACCAAAACTATTACTTCGGTTGCTGTTGACCAAACCTCTTGATAAAGTAAAGTTTTCTCCAGACCCCAAGACAGCCAATAAGGCACCACCATTACCTGTTGCATTATTTTCAAAGAAAACTGTGTTGCTAATACTTAAGCTAGAGATAGAGTTGCCGATCCAGTTAATAGCGCCACCGGTAAGTTGAGCCTCGTTGGAAAGAAACGTACTATTACTAATAGTCAAAGAAAGAGCGCCTAAAGTGGAAGCCTTATAGATAGCTCCGCCGCGGTTACCTGTACAAGAATCAAAAACAACAGAATCAATAGTCACCTCTCCTAAGTCCACTAGATATAAACAAGCTCCGTCAAAGCCAGTCCCTAGTTTATTGCTTAGATTGAGGTTGATTAATTCTAAATTAGCATTGGGATCTAAGGCAATTAGACGGGTGTCTCCTGGAACGCCTACCCACGCGGGGGGAGAGACCATATTAATACTAGCCGTGCCTGGCCCCATACCAATAATGCTTAAGTCATCGCCTACAACCAATTGTTCAAAAATTTCGTAATTAACCCCTGAGTCCAGTTGAATAATATCGGGTCCAGGATTAGTGTTAGCAGCTTCTACAGCATCCCTTAAGGTGTTACAAACCAAGCCCGCACAGGGAGCCGGTGGAGCCTCATCGGGGTTAAGTATCTGATAAGTGGCAGCTTGGACGGACTGGGCCCAAGTGACTAAAAGGCATAAACAAAGGAGTTTTAATAAGAGGGTGTTTAAGGTCTTCATCATGGTAGGCTCCCTTAGGTAGATTTTGGAGGTTTTTCAAAGACTTAGTTAAAAGTAAGGTCCCTGGCTAGCACAATTAGTACCTTCTGTCGAGATGACTTTGTGAAAGTTAAGAAAATTTTTATCTTTTTTAAGGATTTTTTTATGTACTTAATTTAATTAGATTTTTTAAGAATAATTCATCTATTTAAATGGAGTCCCTTAGATAAAGCTAGACGGAAAGAGGATAAGGACCTCTCTAGTTTACTTTTTTAGTTGGAAGTAGAGCAGAGCCACAAAATCATCTGGTTTTAAGAAGCCATTTCCCCACTTTGAATCTAAGGAGGCCGTGGGTTTAGATTCTTGGATGGCTTGTAAAGTTTTATATTTTTTAATAGCTTGGGCTACTTGTTGACGGCTTGTCTCTAGCATTTTTAGATAATCTTTAAGTTCTTGGACTTGGCTTAGGGGGCCATGGCCAGGGATTAAGATTGTGTCTTCGGGGTATTTTTTGAGCACTTTTTGAACCCCAGCAATCATGCCGTCAATATGACCACCTCTTTGGATATCAATAAAAGGATACATGCCATTAAAATAGAGATCTCCTAGATGGAGGATGCCAGCCTTTTTAAAGTAAACAATTGCATCTCCATCGGTATGGGCGCCCGGAATATGCTCTACTTGGATTTCTTCTCCATTAAAGTGAAAACTTAATCCTTGAGTAAAGGTAATCACGGGTAGGGCTACCTTAGGGCTAGCTGGGATAGTTTTTTGTAGGAGTTCCACTACTTGATCTTGGCTAAGGTATTTCCGGGTATTTTCATGGGCTACAATCACGCTGCCACCTTTGCCGATAGCTTCGTTGCCACCGGTGTGGTCAAAGTGCCAGTGGGTATTGAGTAAAAATTTAATAGGTTTTTTAGAAATCGCCTGGATGGCTTTTTGTAGTTTAGGACTAAGTCCTTTTAGGTCGTCGTCGATTAAAAAAATACCATCTTCTCCTAGTTGTAATAAGACATTACCGCCTGCTCCTTGAAGTAAGTAAAAGCCTTCTTTAATTTTTTGAGTTTTAATCTCAACCTGGGACAGGTCCTGGGCAAAGCTAATTTGGCTTAAACCAAAGAAAATTAATAAAAATGATAACTTAAATAATTTAAATAATTCCATTTTGTAGGCGTCCTTTGTTTTAAGGCTTAAGTAATTTTATTTTTTGTCGTCAACTTAAATTAATCGAGTCAAGAAAGCCCCAAACTCTAAACAATGGAAACAATGCAGCGGGATAAAATGGAGCTCTGACTTGGTATTTATTTCTTATAAGGATCGTAGATCCCCTTTCGGATCACATTCCACCTAGCTTTCACTTTAAATACACGATTTTGTCACAGGTAGACTTTAAGCGCTGTTCAAACATTTATTTTTGAAAGGACTAAATCTATGAAGCGCTTTTCTTATTTGTCTTGGGTGCTTTTAGGTACCCTGGCCTTAGGTTTGGGATTAGGAGCCTGTGCTAATGCCGAGGGTACTCCAGAGGCTTCCGAATCCACAGAGTTAGATCTTAGTATTAATCCAAGCTTGGAGTGGTATGGTAATACACGCCAG
Source organism: Deltaproteobacteria bacterium (assembly GCA_020440745.1). Taxonomy (GTDB): domain Bacteria; phylum UBA10199; class UBA10199; order DSSB01; family DSSB01; genus JAGRNM01. Next base: position 4,895 of record JAGRNM010000022.1, on the reverse strand, counting down.
TACTTAGATCAGTTTATTAAGGAATACCGGGTTGGAGGAGAAAAATACGATCCTGAGGGTTATGTTGTTTTTGATTGGGACAATACAGTCATTTATAACGACATCGAAAATTGTTTTGTGGCCTATATGGCACTAACCGGCCACGTCAAACGACCTGCCGGCAATGACTGGAAACTCATGAGTGCCTACGTCTCTCCCGACTTGGAGGCAGCCTTGGATTCTCGTTGTGGTGGTACGGAAGACACTTTACCTACGGATGATGCCTGCATAGACACTGTTTTTAGGGCTTACTATGACGGAGAAGTCTTAAAAGACGACGAAACCTTAGCTGACGCTTTTACCGTTGGTAATTCTAAGGTGCTTCAACCTGCCTACCTTTGGGGCGGTCAAGTGGGTCATGGTTGGAGTCATCCTCAACTTTTGGCCTTTTCTAAAGCCACCGCCGATTGGTGTTTGGCTTTAGGGCTAGAAGAAGAGGTCCCAGTGGGTTTTGATACTTATCATTTAGCTATTCGTTTTTATGAAGAAATCTTCGACTTAATGGTTTCTCTAGAAGAAGCAGGCATCACCCAAATTATTAGTACCGCCTCTCCCGAGTATTTAGTGGAAGCAGCGGCTAAAAAATTACCTATCACTCCTGCTGCTGTTTTAGGTGTCAAGTTGGAACAAGAAAACGGAGTTTACACCGGACGTACCGTGGCTATGGGTGATTATGCTTCTAACCAGATGATTAACTACCAACTGGGTAAAGTCATCGAGGCCTTAGAATATTTTGAGGGAGTCGACACCACGGGTATGACGGACGAAGAAATTATTAATGGCACCCATATTCTCTTAGGTCTGGGAGATTCGGATACAGATGTTCAGTTTTTAAAAGCAGCGTCGGCGGGAGCCCATGCTTGGAATCGTCAAAAAACTGGCCTCATGTGTCCTATGTACCATTGGATGGAAAACGGTGATCCTGATCGACCTGGTAAGTTTCATGCTATTAGTCCCTTACCCATTAATCCCAAGGACCAAAAAGAAGGCGGCTATACTTGCAATGTAGAAGACTTGCCAGCAGGTCTAGGCATTACTAGTATAGATGCTAATATCGTGGACTCGGTCTATTGGCCTTAGTTTTGACATCCTTAATTTTACTTTTAAGGATAAAAAGCGACCCTATCTAAAAAGCTCTGTCTTAGACAGGGCTTTTTTTTATGGTTTAGCCTTTGGCCTAAAGTCAGTAGGGCAAGGGGCGCTAAGATAAAGTTTGTCTTGGCTTTTGGGGTGTTTCATGCGGATTTTTTCGGCATGAAGTAAGAGGCGCTGTTCTTTTTTTGAACCATAGAGGGAGTCTCCTAAAATAGGATGGCCTAGGTTAGCTAGATGAACTCGTATTTGATGTCTTTTTCCTTTAAAGATACCTATCCTCAGTAGGCTATGGGAACCTTGGCTCTTTAGTAGCTGCCATTGGCTGATGGCCTCTTGGACCTTTAATTTTTTAGTTTCTTTTTCGTCATGAATGACCAACATCTTTTTAGGATCTTTGGGGTCATGGGCTAGGGGTTTTTTGATGATCCCTTCTTTTTGATTGGGCACACCCTCTACCCAAGCTAAGTATTCTTTAAAGACTTGATACTTTTCTTGTTGTTTAAGATAGGCTTCTTTAATTTTAGCGTGGCGGGCGACTAAAATAAGCCCGCTAGTTTCTTGGTCCAGTCTTTGTAAAAGCCCACAGTCTAGTTTGTTTTCTACTTCTCTTTGTTCTGGATAGCGAGCTAAGAGTCCATTGACCAGGCTTGAGTCTTCTTCATAATCTAAAGGAACACAATGTAAGCCAGGGGCTTTATTTAAAGCTAAGAGATAAGGATCTTCATAAATAACTTCTATGGGAATATGGGGATTGGCTTTTAAAAAACCGGTTCCGATTTGAGGTTCGTATAAAATATTTACACTTTCTCCTCCTCGTACTTGGTCTCCTTTTTTGGCCTTTCTTTGATTAAGCAATATAGAGTTTTCTAAATGTTTTTTCCAATAAGATCGAGAAGTCTGAGGATAGAGATCTATTAAGTATAAATCTAAACGTTGGGCTTTTTCTAATTTGGGTACTTGGTGCAGCATAGGATGGAGAGAGCTTTTTAGTTTTTAGCTATAAAAATTTATGATTTTTGATACAAAAAACTTTGCCACTCTTTTAGACTTTGTTCTTTGATTAATTTTAATACTTTAAAACTTTCTTTAATTTTGTTGATTTCCTCTTGGACAATGCCTGAGAGGATAAGGTGCCCACCTGTTTTTACTTTATTAATGAGTTGTTCTTTTAGCTGAATCAAAGTCGGGGCAATAATATTAGCAATCACTAAATCAAAAGTTTCTTCAACTTCTTTAAGATCTTTTTTAAGTTGGATATGTGTGACGTGGTTAAGATCAAAATTTTCTAAAGCGTTGTCTCTAGCATCGGGATCGATTTCTACAGCGCTTATTTTTTTAATCCCTAATCGATGAGCTAAAAGACTTAAAATACCACTGCCTGATCCCACATCTAAAAAATTTTTAACCGAATGTTTTTGGGCAAAGTCCAAGAGTTGCAACGAGGCTAATTGAGTACTCTCATGTCGTCCAGTGCCAAAGGCCATGCCTGGGCGAATGATAATATCATAGTCGCCCGCTTGCTTAGGTCCCTCTAGATCGGGAGGTGCCACTACTTGGTAAAGAGGTTTGACGCCCGGTGTTAAAGGATAGGGATCAAAAGAAGCGCTTTTAAAGTCTTTGGCCTGGAGTTGAATAAGATGTTTTGTTTTTAAAGTTTGAGACCAGACAAAATCGGACAGTGTGGGTTCTGCTGGAAAATAAGCGGTGATTTCTTTTTGATCATTTTCGAGCTCTTTTTCTACTAAACCTAAACAGCCCATAGAATAGAGCTCTCCTTGAAAGCTTTCTTGAGCTTGAGAGGGAACTTGAAAAACAAATACTTGATAGCTGCCTTGCGTCATTTTTTTTACCTAATTTTAATGAATTTGTGACTTAAAATTCATAGAAAGAAAATAAGAGTTCTGTCATAATTTTTTAACTACTTCCTTTTAAAACTTTTTAAAGCTTCTAGCGTGAAAGTAAAAAATAGGAAGTTTAATTAAGAGAAAGGGTCACCATGAAAGATAATAATCCTAAACTTGGCTTTGGTATTTTAGATAACTTAGCTTTTTTAATTTTTTATTCTATTTTGTCTTTCTTTTTATTGTTTCTTAATTAATTTTTGGCTTTGATGCATGGATTAAATTTCTCCTGCCATGAGTTTAGCTAATTTTTGAGTGGACTCTAGGCGGCTGAGAATAATTTTAAGTACAGCCGTGAGTGGCACTGCCAAAAAAAGTCCGGCCAGTCCCCAAACAAAACCCCAAAACATTAAAAATAGCAAAATAGTAATAGGGTGTAGCCCTAAACTTTTGCCAACTAATTTGGGTTCTACCACATTGCCCAGGATAAATTGGATAGCTAGTAAAAGTACTAAAACGCTCCAAGTCTGCCACTGAAGACCAAATTGTAGTATTAATAAGGGCAGGGGTAATAAGGTGGCTAAGATACTACCCAGGTTGGGAATAAAATTTAAAAGAAAAGTTAAGACACCAATTAATAGGCTAAGCTCCACACCAAAGAGACTTAATAAAATACCTGCAAAGAGTCCGGTAAGCAAACTGACAAAGGCCTTGGTTGCCGTATAACGGCTGATTTCTTCTTGTAGTTGGGTAAGAAAAGGATTTTCTTTTTTAGAGAGGCTGCTGCCGCTAATCATAAACAGGGTAAATAAGACGACTAAACTAAAATCTCCTACCCAAGAAAGAGTGCTGGTGGTTAGGTCTTGTAAAAACTCAAAGACAGGTAGATTTTTGAGAGAGTTTTGGATCGATTCTGTATCCAAAGGCAAATTAAAGCTTTTGGCCTGATCAAGAAAGACCTGGATAAAATTTCTGACTCTTTCTTCATAAAGAGGAATACCTTGTAGGAAGTCCTTAAAGGACAGACTAATAAAAAGTCCTAAGAGACCTGCAATGAGTAGAAGAGCAAGGACTGTTAGCATCAGGGCCAAGGGGCGAGGAATCTTAAGGCGACTTTCTAGGCGGTTTAAGAGTGGAGAGAGTAAGGAATAAAAGAAAAAGGCTAAGACAAAGGGGACTAGTATTTGCCTAGTGGCCATCAGGGCAGCGGTTAAAGAGATAGCACCTAAAAGGGTGGCCGTGCCTAGGAGAAGTTTCTTTTCACTAGCATCCATAAAATTTGCTTAGCAGACTTTTGATTGAGGATAAAAGAAAGATATTAATTCAAAAATCTATCCTGCCATTCTTTTTTGGGTAAAAAGCACTCTTGGCTTTTACCAAACCATAGGTAGCGGTTTTTGGAGATCCAGCGATAGATTTTGTCTCGAAGACATCGAGGAAATAAATAGCCTATTTGTAGCAATGGCCAAGGCCAGGGAAGCTCACTAAGGATTTCTAGTGCTGCTTGGCTCTGAGTATAAATTTGTTGTGGTGTCCAAAGTACAAGCGTTTGACAGCTATATAGATCAGGGTGGTTTTTTAAGTATTGTTTGGCGCTTTGAGAGTCTAAGGGGGCGAAACAAAACTTAGCTTGACGGTCTCTTTTTAAAATAAATTGAACAGATGCTTGACAAAGGTGACAGTAACCATCAAAAAAAACAATGCTTTTCATTGCTTTTGTTTGTCAGAATTCTTAAATAAACTTAAGTATAATTTTTTATAGCTGGCCTCTACTCTGGGTTGGCGTTTGGTTTAACAATGCGTGCTCTTAAACATTGGTTTCCTATTAATGCTCGGGCTATTTATTTACTTTCCCTCTTTATTGGGGTTTTGTGTGGTTTTTTGGCCTTAGTTTTCCAACATGCGGTTCATTTTTTATTA
>JAGRNM010000229.1 GCA_020440745.1 Deltaproteobacteria bacterium | reverse complement strand
GACTTAATTTTCTTGCCCTTAAGACCCCCAACAAATCTCCTTTGACCAAAGTGATAGAAGCGCTTTCTACAGCCACATCCGTCCCTGTGCCCATAGCAATCCCCACTTGGGCCTGAGCTAAAGCAGGCGCATCATTAATACCATCTCCAGCCATTGCCACTTGATATCCTTTAGACTGAAGTTCTTTGACTTTTTGCGCCTTATCTTTAGGAAGCACTCCTGCCATGACTTCCTCAATACCCAATTGCTTAGCTACAGCCTCAGCTGTTTTCTGATTATCTCCAGTCATCATCAAAATTTTAAGCCCCTCTTGCTGGAGAGCTTGAATAGCTTGTGCACTTGTTTCTTTAATAGGATCGGCTACTCCCATAAAACCCACCACCTTAGCATCCATGGCAACAAACATCACTGTCTGTCCTTGATCACGTAGCCCATTGACTTCTTTCTCTAAAGAAGAAGTGCTTAAACCTAGGTCTTCCATCATCCTAGCATTGCCTAAAGCAAGGGAAAGATCATGAACTTTTCCCTCAACTCCTTTACCAGTTACCGAATGAAATGCTTGAACAGGAATCAGCGCGATGTTTTTTTCTTTGGCTCCATCCACAATTGCTTGAGCCAGAGGATGCTCACTACTAAGTTCCAAACTAGCTGCATATTTTAATAAGTCTTCTTCTGACAGACTAGAAACCGACCTAATACTTAAAAGCTTTGGCTTGCCTAAGGTTAAGGTTCCTGTCTTATCAACAATCAAGGTGTCTACTTTTCTTAATACCTCGATAGCTTCAGCATTTTTAAATAAAACACCCAAACTAGCTGCCTTACCTGTAGCCACCATAATAGAAAGAGGAGTAGCTAAACCAAGAGCACAAGGACAGGCAATAATAAGCACCGAAACAGCATTAATCAAAGCATAAGCCAGACTAGGCTTGGGACCTAACCAGGCCCAAAGTATAAAACTAATCACCGCTACCAACACCACTGTAGGTACAAAATAACCCGAAACCACATCCGCTAATTTTTGAATAGGTGCACGACTTCTCTGAGCTTCTGCTACCATATGCACAATCTGAGCTAGCAAAGTTTCACTTCCCACCCGTTTGGCTTCCATCACAAAGGAACCACTACCATTAAGCGTTGCCCCAATCACCTTATCTTTAGCTTTTTTACTGATGGGAAGCGATTCTCCTGTAATCATAGACTCATCCACCAAACTAGTTCCTTCTACCACAACACCATCCACAGGAACTTTTTCTCCAGGACGAACACGCAAACGATCGCCTATTTGCACTTGATCAAGAGATATTTCTTCTTCAAGACCATCCGGGTTAATTCTTCTTGCCGTTTTGGGAGCCAAACCTAAAAGAGCCTTAATAGCCGTATTAGTCTGAGACCTGGCCTTAAGCTCTAGGACTTGCCCCAACAATATTAAAGTCACAATTACCGCAGACGCTTCGTAGTAGACAGCTAGCTTACCCATTGACCTAAAAGAATCAGGAATAAGATGGGGAAACAAAGTAGCAGTCAAACTATAAAAATAAGAAACCCCTACTCCCAAACTAATCAAACTAAACATATTAAGAGAGCGATTTATCACAGAATACCAAGCCCTCACAAAAAAAGGCCAAGCCGCCCACCAAACCACAGGACTTGCTAAAACTAATTCAATCCAAGGAAGCCATGCATGGGAGAATATTTTGGAAATAGGCTTACCCGGCAAAAGATCACCCATACTAATAATAAACAAAGGCAGGGTAAAAACAACTGACATCCAAAAACGCCGCTTCATGTCCTGGTATTCGCTTTGGTCTTCTTCTACTAAAGTCTCTTTAGCTTCTAAGGCCATCCCACATTTAGGACAAAAGCCAGACTTCTCTTGCAAGACTTCAGGATGCATTGGACAAGTCCATAAGACTTTAGCCTGGGAGGGCAAAGCCTCAGACTCCAAGGCCATCCCACACTTGGGACAAGAGCCAGGCTTAGACTGCTTAATCTCGGGATGCATTGGACAAGTATAAGAGCCCTTTGAAGAAGTCGAAGTGGAATCTTTAGGAAGACTTGTTTGATGACTATGACAACATTTTTTTTCCTGACTCATTTTTAAGCTTTCTACCTCCTCAATAATGATCCTCTCCTATAACAAACCCAAACCATAAAGCGCTTTACCTCAAAGGCTTTGCATAGAATTTAAGACGTCTTAGTTTTCCACTCCGGCACCAAAATTAATTGCTTAAGGGTCTCTTGATAAAGTTCTTGAATAGCCTGCCTTAAAGCCTTGCTACCCTTTTTACGGATCTGTTTAAATTCTAATTGATAAGCAACCACAGCCGTGGACTGACGGGTGGGGGAACTAAGTTTCACTTCTATTTGGCTCTCTGCTTGGGCCTTAGCACTAAAAAAACCCTTTTGGTTTTGAGCTCCAAAAGTCTTCACTACCAACTCCACACTAGAAAGATGGTCTACGAGAGGATCAGCCGAATCCTTCTTAGCCCAATTGACCCCGCAGGCAGACAAAAGCTTAGGCACTATGGTGTCTAAGGTACTTTTAAGATTAGGATCCGCCACCAACCGGCTTAAGACCTCTCCTGATTTACGATTTAAAACCCCTAAATCACTCGTCACCCTTTCGTCCTGGACTCCCTTCCACACCAAGGTCAAACCCTCCAAAGGCTTATGGGCACACCATTCTTGACTTAATAATGGGGCTAAAACTAAGTTCATTTTTTCTACCTTAGTTTCTTCGGCTTGAAGACCAGAACTAAGCCCCAAGAAAACTAACAACAAGGCCAAAAAATTAAGACAAATTTTATTTAAAAGCCCACTAGTTCCCCCCAAGGTCCTTTTAAAATTTTTCACCTTAAAAACTCCTTATTAATTAAAAAATTAAAGTTAAAACAATAAGTTAAGCCAAAATACTAACAAAAACGTCCTTCACTTAACTTTAGATCTTTTCAGAAGGTCTTCATTAACTTAA
>JAGRNM010000228.1 GCA_020440745.1 Deltaproteobacteria bacterium | reverse complement strand
CTCCACAAAGTTTTTCGATGATATTGTAGAATTTTTCCCGGACATTAAAATAATACCAAAAATTAGTCAGCGCCCCGATATCCACAATATTGGTACCAGTGCAAACCAAGTGGTCCAAAATACGATTCATCTCACAAATAATCACACGGATCACCTTGACTCGCTCAGGAATCTCAATCTCCATGAGCTCTTCCACCGCCTTGACGTAGCCCACGTTATTCATCATGGCACTCACATAATTAAGACGATCCGTATAGGGAATCACCTGAGTGTAGGTAGAATTTTCTGCGTGTTTTTCAAAACCCCGATGCAAATAACCAAACTCCGGCACCGCCCGCTTAATGGTCTCGCCGTCTAGCTCGCAATACAGGCGCAAAGTCCCATGCATCGCCGGATGGGAAGGTCCTAGATTAAGGACCGTATGCTCATTTTGTAGGTGATCGGTGGTCATGAAATTATAAAGTCTCCTCAATCACCGGTATGGGCTGTCTTTTATTAACCGGATAATCCTTGCGTAAAGGGTGCCCTTCAAAACCTTCAAACATTAAAATACGCTTTAAGTTGGGGTGGTCTTTAAACTTAATCCCCATCATGTCCCAGGCCTCACGTTCAGCCCAGTTGGCGCTTTTATAAATTCCACTTGCTGTGGGCACCACTTCGGATTCTTTAACGCGTACTTTGACGCGGAGACGGTGCTTTTTGACAGTGGAATAAAGTAAATAAACCAGCTCAAAACGGGGATCTTCTTCAAAAAAATCAACAGCCACAATATCCAAAAGCAAATCCATTTTTAGGTCTTCGTCTTCTTTGCAAATCTTTAAGACCTCCAAAATTGACGCCACTTTTGACGCAACTACGACTTGCCCGCGGTTGAGTACTCCATCCTCAATCTTACCTGCTAATTTTTGTTTAATGAGTTCTAAATCCATCTTGATTAAACCTTAGCCGAATACAAAACCTTATCTTGCGCCCGTTTAAGGTCGGAGACTTTTTCTCCTACCGCTTCTTTTTCGATCTTTTCTTGCAACTTCACAATGCCTAGAAGAATCTGCTCGGGTCTAGGCGGACATCCAGGAATATAAACATCCACCGGGATGACTTCATCAATTCCTTGCAAAACCGCATAATTGTCATAAAAGCCCCCACAAGTCGCACAGGCCCCTACCGCCATCACATACTTAGGCTCCACCATTTGCTCGTAGACTTTTTTAAGAATAGGCGCTTGTTTGTAATTAATGGTGCCCAAAACCATGAGCAAATCTGACTGCCGAGGCGAAAAACGCACCACCTCTGCCCCAAAGCGACTCACATCAAAGGCATTAGAGACCGCACCCATAAACTCGATGGCACAACAAGCCGTCCCAAAAGGCATAGGCCAAAGGCTATACTTGCGCCCCCAAGCTACTACTTCGCTCAATTTGGTTGTGAGAAAATTATCCGACATAATAGATTCCAGCTAATCCAAAAATAATAATAAAATTAAGCGCTTAACAGAAAAACACTTCTATCCCGACTCCTCAAAAGCTTTTAATATTAAAAATCAAATTCACTTAGACATAAGCTTTTGTTTTACCGCCTTTTAGATGAGTCTCCGCCTATCTCCCCAGCTTGGGCGCTGTCAAGAATTAGTCTGGATTGGGGAATGACTATCTCCAAGAACTGATTTTTGCCTTTTTTAAAAATTTTTTGACTTGTACGTTGATTGGTACTTCCTTAAACTATACCCAAAGACATTCTACGAAAGTTAACTACTCTTTAAAAAATCAGGAAGTTCTTTTACGTCTAAACATAAAACGTTTAAAGGGTGGCGAGTATCTAGTCACCAGCGCAAGCTTACTAGGACTGATTGTCCAAGACGTAGGGAAAAAATTAATTGAATCCTACCAAGAATACGGAAATCCCCTTATGAAAAAACCAAAAAAGCTTAAGAAAAAACCCAGTCCTAAATATCTAGAAATCCCACTGGCCATCCATGCCTAAAAGCAAACCTACCCGACTTTATTTTAAAAACAACAACCAAACTGGTTACAAGCCACTCGTATCCTTTCACGAATATGACAAACATCACATGCATATTTATTTTTATGGACTAAAACGAAAGCAAGCTAAGCTTATAGGAGAATTTCCTGATCAAATTGAAGCATACTCAAAAAAGTCTGAGTATCAATGGAAAGGCCTAATCCCTATTAATAAAGATCTTGAGTATATTTCAATACATGAAAAAGGCATGCATTTTAGTATTAAGCTGAAAGGAGAACGAGCACACAAACTGACTGCCTCTCAAGACATTAGCTCTGCCTCAAGTACTTTTTTAAAATTTACGATTATCTCAGACTGCCCTAGTCAATACACCTTTGAAACTGAGAATGCTAAAGACCCTTACTGTTGCTTACCGCATAAAGAGGATCATAGGTTCTGTATTGATGGAACTTTTTCCGGAAAGGAATATCCTTTAGTAGAGTCTGCGCTACCTCTCAAAGGAGGGGAAATCATTCTAAATGGAGGTTATCTTAAAGGGCTTTTAGTTCCATCCCCCATCAACCATCCATACAAAGATTGGCCCTCTGGCACACTTATTCTTTTTTACTTTGCTACCGAGAATCAAAAAAGACTGATCAAAGCACTCTTGATTGGCTAAAAAAATTAATAAGATCTAAAAGTCAAAAGTAAAATCAAATAAACTTTAATTAATATTCTAAAAAATAAATCATGATTGTTTTTGACAACATAAAAAGAACAGACGCTTCTTTTATGAAAAATAGTGAATCAGAGTTTGAGTTTTACAATAGATCATCCAAACCTGAAGTTGAATCAGTTAGAAGACTAATAGAGGAATTTATCTCACATTATCCAGAAAAGGAAGTTATTGAACTAGTCCATAGATTAAGATCGACGGATAACGCTAATTTTAGGTCAGCTGTTTTTGAACTTTTTCTCCATGAAGCATTACTTAGACAAGGCTACACTTTATCGATTC
>JAGRNM010000227.1 GCA_020440745.1 Deltaproteobacteria bacterium | reverse complement strand
CGTTTGGTGGCAATTTTTCTTAAAAGTATGGTTTTGATCGGGATGTCTTTTTATTTATTTTATAAAATTTAAATTATTATTTTTTTTCATAAAACATGTCTTCTCTTTCTCCAAAAGTAGCTCGGGAATACTGTCAGGTCTGCCCCAGCTTATGTCATACAAGTTGCCCAATTAGCGAGCTTACAGGAGAGCTGCGCCATACTCCTTGGGGAAAAATGAACTTAGCTAGAGGCCTTTTAGAGAAGCAATTGCCTTGGACTTTAGAAAATTTGGAAGCCATTTATCAGTGTTACGCCTGTGGTCAGTGTAGTGATGCTTGTGCCCACTCGATTTCTTTAGCGGAAGGCCTAGAAGAAGTACGTGTCCAGGCAAACGAGTTGGATTTGGCGCCTTCTGGCTTAAAAGAAATTAAAAAAAATTTTAAACAAAGTAATCACCCCTATAGAATAGAGGATTTAGCCCCTTTGCCAGAAACTTGGCGGCTTGAAAAACAAGAGAGAATCTTTTGGCCCTCTTGTCATACCCGGCGTTATTTTCCCCATCGATTGACAATCTACCAAAAGCTTTTTGCAAAGCTAAAGATTAAGGGCTTAGGTCTCTGGCAAGGTCCTTTACCCTGTTGTGGAGCACCTCTAAAGCACCTTGGGCTTAAGGAAGACTTTGAAGAATTAAGTGAGGTGCTTTATCACAGTTTGCTTTCCTATCGTAGTATTGTGGTGGAAGACTCAGCTTGTTTACAGACTTTTCAAACATCTTATTTAAAGTGGGGAAAAGGGCTTAAGTATAAATTAGTGCACTTAAGTGAGTTTTTGGACAGTTACTTAGAGCACCATCCCTATCGAAGCCGAGAAGATAAACTACAAGAAGCAGTTTTGATTAAACCCATTGCTTTAAAAGAGCGGCCCTTAGAAAAACTTTACGAAAAAATTACCGGTCAAAACTTGCCTGTCTTACTTTCTAAGCAAGGTTTTTTGCCTACTTGGGGTATAGAGGCTAGCTACCATCGACTTTTTCCTAAGCTTGCTCAAAAACTTAGCCAAAAAGCTCTAAAAAACTTGCCTCCCATGGAGTCTGGTACTCTACTGACAGCGGATAGCTTGGTGCAGGGGCAAATTGAGTCCTTTTCCTCTCCTTGGAAAGTCCGGGATTTTTACGAGTGGATGGAAGAAATTTTGTACTAGGGAGGCTTATTTTTCCTTCAGTTGACAGGGCGGAAAGGCTGGCATAGAGGAGAGGCCTCTTTAATCGGGAGAAGTTAAAAAATGGTTTTAAAATTAGGCATTAATGGTTTTGGTCGGATTGGTCGAGCGGTCTTTAGATTGGCTTATGGAGATCCTGAGGTTCAAGTCACTCATATTAATGATGTGGCTCCTCCTGCTACGATGGCCCATTTACTTAAGTACGACAATGTGCATGGCCGTTTTATGGCGCCCGTCGACCATGATGAAAAAGGTCTTCTTTTGGAAGGAGTCTCCATTGTGGACTCGGCCACTAGGGACCCTAAACAATTAAATTGGCATGATGGTGAGGTTGAGATTGTCTTAGAATGCACAGGCCAGTTTAGGGATAAGGCCTCTGCTTTGGTTCATCTAGAGCAAGGTGCTAAAAAAGTATTAATCAGCGCTCCTGGCAAAGATCCCGATGTCACTATTGTGATGGGTGTTAACCAGGACCAATTAAAGGCCAGTCATCAAGTGGTATCCAATGCCTCCTGTACCACCAATTGTTTAGCTCCTGTGGTCAAGGTCTTACATGAAAAATTTAAAGTGATTCATGGGACGATGACAACGGTGCATAGTTACACCAACGATCAACGTTTGCTTTGTGGTTCTCACAAAGACTTAAGAAGGGCCCGTGCAGGAGCTTTATCTCAGATTCCAACCAGCACGGGTGCGGCTAAGGCCATTGGAGAAGTCATGCCGGAGCTTAAAGGTAAACTACAAGGGATGGCTATTCGCGTGCCCACTCCCAATGTATCTTTGGTGGACTTGGTGGTTGAAGTAGAAAAAAGTACCGATGTACAAGCTGTCAACAGTGCTTTTGAAGAAGCAGCTCAAGGCTCTTTAAAAAATATCTTGGATATTAATCATGAGCCTTTAGTCAGTAGTGATTACAATGGTTGTCTTTATTCGGCTGTTGTCGATGCCTTAAGCACTCAAGTAATTGGCAGTCGTTTAATTAAAGTCTTAGCCTGGTACGACAATGAAATGGCTTTTAGCCAACGCATGTTAGATCTAGCAAAATTAATGTCTCGTTGTTAGTTGTTGGTAAAGAGTATTGATTTCACTTAAGACAAACGACGAGTCAAAACAACTAGCCACGATGATCCATATTCCTTCCATCGATGATCTTAGATTAGGATCTAAGCGCACTTTTATTAGAGTTGATTTTAATGTGCCTTTGGATCGTTCGGGTCGCATTGCTGATGAAACCCGTATTGATTTGGCCCTGCCTACTATTCGTCATGCCTTAGGCCAGGGGGCTAGGGTAATTTTGGCAAGTCACCTAGGACGTCCCAAAGGTAAGACGGTTAAGGCTTTGAGCCTTTTGCCAGTGGCTGAATACTTGCAACATACCCTAGATCAAGAGATCATTTTTTTAGAAGAGCCTGCTCCCCGTGCCTTGACTAAGTTAAGTCAAGACCTGCCTGAGGGGGGCTTAATGCTCTTAGAAAACCTACGCTTTGACCCTAGGGAAGAAGCCAATGATCAGGACTTTGCTAAACATCTGGCCAGCGCTGCAGACGTTTATATTGGAGAAGCCTTTGGTTCGGCCCATCGGGCCCATGCTCCTACAGCGGGAATGGTTCCCTATGTTGCAGAAAAAGCAGCTGGCTATCTGATGGCTAAAGAGATTAAGGTTTTAAGTTCTTTATTAGAATCACCTAAGCGTCCTTTTGTGACTATTTTAGGGGGCGCCAAGGTGAGTGATAAATTAGGGGTTTTAGAAAATCTGTTGGACAAAGTGAACGCCCTTTTAATTGGTGGAGCCATGG
>JAGRNM010000226.1 GCA_020440745.1 Deltaproteobacteria bacterium | reverse complement strand
GTTTTAAGTCCCCCGAAGCACTTAGTCTACCACTGTAGACAAAGTCTGTTTTGTCAGGACTATTAAAGTTGATTTCATTTTCTCCCTGATGAAAACCTGCTTGGATTTGAAAAAAGAAAGGTGTGGGAAAAAGATAACTGACTTCTAAGCCCAGTTCTCTTAATTGTTCTTCGCCTAAGAGTCTTTGGTTGATAAGCGTATTATTAACAAAGGCCCAGGTCTCAAGGTGCTTTTGGTTTTGTCGGCCAAAGGCAAGTAGATGTTGACCGGCTTTGATAGCCAAGCCTTTGGGTAGACTTAAAGTGCTAAGGTAAGCTTCTTCAAGTTCTAAACCGTGCTCCGAAAAACTAAAGTACACATCAGCCCTTACATAAGGGTCAATGACTGACTGAAAGGCAATCTCAATTTCTTGTAGATTAAAACCCGTCCGTCCTGGATCATGGCCAGCTTCTCCAGGATCGTCTCTGAAAAAACCTAGAGTGAAGACACCGTTTAGGCTGATATCGGGCAGAAATTTTAATTTGCTATTAGACGGAACTTGAGATTTCCAAGGTCCCCATTGTTTGGGGACGGTGTTTTCCTCTTGGGAAGAGGAGTTTCCTTCTTGTTTTAGTTCCTGAATAGTTTTTTTCAGTTCCTGAACTTCTTGGTTAAGTTCTTCTAGGCTTTTAGCCTGACTTACTTGAGGTAAAACTAAACATAAAATAAACCATAAGCTACTTAGCTTTTGTGTGCTTTTTAACATGATTGTATTCCTTGCATGAATAGGATCCTTTGGACGCAAAGGGCCCTGGGGATCTTTATAAAAAAGATAAACTTGTTTTTTTTATTTAAAGAACAACCATGTTAGGAGGAGGGCGGGAAAAGAGGGGGGTAATGGGTTTTGCTTTGGCTAAAACCCAAAGAGGTAGGACGCTAACTTGAGTATTAGCCATCCCTACTAAAGAAATACTAGAAAAGGAGGGGGGGCTTTCTAAAGAGCCATATCCTTGGACGCACACCAGACAGTTGCCATGTTCTAAAGAGGCTTGAGTGTTTTCATGATGATGTCCAAGGGTTAGGGCTTGGCCTCCTAAAAAGAGTAGGAGCCATAAGAAGGCCATAAAAGGCAGCTTTTTTGTGCTTTTTTGGATCCAAAAAGCCATGATGGGTTTTTTTAGGGTAAAAGGCCTTCTCAAGTCAAGACTTTGATTTTAATAGTGACAAGGGGAGCATTTTTGTCTAGGGTGCTGGCCCCTGGCTGCTTTGAGGCAGCTTGAAGACTTAGGTCCTTAAATTAGGAGTTTTTTATGCCAAGAATGTGTGAATTAACCGGCATCCAGCCTTTAGGCGGCAACCGCGTGAGTCACTCTAACCGTAAGACTCATATGCGGCAAAACCCCAATTTGCAAAGTAAGCGCTATGTCTTAGAAGAACTTAGCCAGACAGTAACAGTGACCTTATCGACTCGTGCGATTAGGACCATTGACAAGCAAGGTGGTTTAGCCCGCGCTTTGTTAAAAGCAAAAGAAGACCAACTTAGTCAAAAACTTCGTCGCATTCGTAGTAGACTTAAAAAAGCTTTATAAAAGGCGTTGTTGCTTGTTTATGTTTTGTTGTTGGTAGTTCTTATGACTCAATCACAATCCAGAAACTAAGTAAGAACGAAAAAATATGGCCCGTCTTTGTGATATCACTAGAAAACGTATTCCCCATCCTAGCAATATTGAAGATAATAGCCCTTTGCTTGCTGCCAAAAACGCTCGTTATTATTTAAAGCGTACTCTTAAGGTGCCAGAGGCTAGCGGTAAGATTAATCTTTGGGTCTCTGAGGAAGGTATGGAATTAGTCAAAAAAGCAGGAGGCTTATCTTCTTTTTTAAAAGACCGAGAAGATAATAAATTAATTCCTAAGCTTCTAAAACTAAAACGCCAAATTCACGGTGAGCCCAAACCTGAACAAGTAGAAGAGGCTAGTGAAGAAGCTCCTAAAGAGGAAGCTAAAGCACAAGAATAAGTTTTAGTTTAAAAATTTTTTAAAAGATTTAAAAAGACTCCCTAGTAATAGGGAGTCTTTTTTTATCTACTGATATAAGCAACGCCACTCTTTTCCTTTAATGATCCCATCCTGGTTGCTATCGCACTCCTGATTAGTCTTGTTTTTGTCTTTTCCTTTGGTAGGAAGGCTTTTAGGGGAGGGTAAAAAGCCTTGCCCAAAGTAGGGGTCGCGATAAGGCTTGACCTGGGCATCTCGTTGGCGGCTCTGAAAGGCTTTTAGGTCCTCTGCATGAAGCTTAGAGAGGTCCATTCCTATGCTTGATAAAGCAAAGGTCAATAGTAAAATGATGGGTAAAGTTTTTTTCATCATGCATTAAGCTCCTCTTAGCAAACAGTTTTTAGACTCAGATTTTGGGATAGAAGGT
The DNA here is from genome assembly GCA_020440745.1 of Deltaproteobacteria bacterium. Classification (GTDB taxonomy): domain Bacteria; phylum UBA10199; class UBA10199; order DSSB01; family DSSB01; genus JAGRNM01. The sequence goes on along the minus strand of JAGRNM010000226.1, from coordinate 602 downwards.
TAAATTAATTTTAAAGACATAAAAAAACCCAGCCTTGGATTGGCTGGGTTTTTTTAATAAAACAAATAAGTTAAAGAGCTTACTTAGCTGAGCGACCTCTTAGACTTAAAGTAAAAAGGAGGCTTAAAGCTATTAATAAGAACCAAGCCCCTAGGTTGGGCTTGCCAGGTAGGGTATTTAAGGAACACCCAGAGCCACTACCACCTCCAATAATAGGGAGTACTACTTCTGTGGTAGGTTCAAATTGGCAGGTTTCATCACAGCCATCGTTATTTTCTAGGTTGCCGTCATCACAGGCTTCGCCTACTTCTGCGATACCATTACCACAAGTTGATTGAATTTGGCAGCTACTGCTACAACCATCGCCGTTATTAAGGTTGCCATCATCGCAGGCTTCACCGGTTTCCCAGATGCCGTTACCGCAAAGGGCGCCCCCTCCTTCGATGGTTTGACAGTCACTGCTACAACCGTCTCCGCTAATGGTGTTGCTGTCGTCGCAGTTTTCGCCTTGTTCTAGGACTCCGTTTCCGCAAATATATTCTCTTTCGCAAAGGTTATTACAACCATCGCCGTTATTAAGGTTGCCATCATCGCAGGCTTCA
>JAGRNM010000225.1 GCA_020440745.1 Deltaproteobacteria bacterium | reverse complement strand
CTAGACTACCTACATACCAGGGGTTTGATTCACGGGGATTTAAAGCCTCAAAATATCTTAGTTACCCAAGAAAAAGACCAAGACAAAATTATACTATTGGATTTTGGCCTAGCCCAAAGCTTCAAAACTCCAAACACCCAAATGATAGGAGGAACCTTAGCCTACCTCGCACCGGAAAGTCTTCTAGGTCACTTAAGCCCTCAGGGTGACCTTTATGCTCTAGGTATTTTAAGCTTAGAACTACTAAGTAGACTCAAACCTCATCAATGGAACGACACAACACAAAATCCCTTTACCATCATTCAAAAAAATCATCCCAAATTAGCTAAAAGCCTTGAAGGCATCTTAAAAAAACTCAGTCATCAAGAAATAGAAGAACGCTACTCCCGTAGCATTTTTTTTCTTAAAGCCCTCCAGAGGTCAGTGGATTTTTCTATTCAACTAAACCCCGTAGAAAAAGAAGAAATCTGGACCTGGAGCAGCCAAGTCATCGGAAGAGAACATCTTTTAAAAACAAGTTTAAAAAGCCTCCAAAAAAAATCAGGAAGTCTCTTTATTGTCACTGGACAATCAGGGGTTGGAAAAAGTCGCTTTATTAAAGCTTTTAAAAACGCCTCTCAATTACAGGGAAAAACTTTCTTATCTACTGATTCCCTACCAGACTTATTTCAACAACTAAAAATCAAGCTGCCCAAAAAACAAAACGCAACAGAAAAAAATTTATTAAGCAGCTGGACTCAAAATTTAAAAAAAGAAACCAAAGACAAAAATCTTTTAATTCAAATCAACCAACTGCAGGGCTGGGATCTTCAAGAACTTCAATGGCTTAAACACCTCTTATCAGACCAAAGCCTATCCCACTTAAGTTGGATTAGCGAATACCACCAAGAAATTCCTTTAAGTCAGGACAAAGAAAACTTTTTTTCCGAGCTCCTACAAGAAGAAAAAACGCAAACTCTAAAACTAAAGCCTTTTACCAAGGAGCAAGTCCAAGCCTACCTACAAGATATCAGCGGTAAAGAAAATATACCCAGCAATCTATTAGAAAACCTCTTTAAAGTGAGCGGTGGCTTACCTGCTTTTTTAGTAGAGATACTCCGTATTTTTTTAAAAGATCACTCCCTACATGATTTATGGGAAGCCAAGATAGAAAACCTATCCCAAACCAAAATTCCTAAAAACTTAAAAGAAGCCATTGAACAGGTCTTTTCTTCTATTTCTCAACCCAGCCAACAAATTCTCAAACTATTGAGCCTATCTAAAAATCCTATCAACACAAGAAATCTTCAAAAATTTTTTCCTCAACATGAAGACCTTAAAAAAGATTTAGAAAAACTGACCCAACGAGGACTAGTAATACAAGAAGAAGAGTCTTACGAAATTCCACAAGGGGCATGGATCCAGTTTTTAAACAAACAACTTTCTTCTAAAGAAGAACAGGCTTGGCATCTTAAGCTAGCTCAAAATCTAGAAAAAAATTCTAATCAAAATAGTCGGGAACTTTTCCTACTTGCCCATCATTACTTAAAAACTAAACAAAAAGAAAAAGCTCTTCATTACAACCTAGCAGCAGCTAGCTTATTAAAATCCCAATATCTCTATGAAAGGTCATGGCCCTTTTACCAAGCTAGTATTTTCCTTGGGCTTAAAAATCCTCAAAGCCTTTTGGAATATAGTGAAGTGGCCCAACAAGTAGGAGCCATCCAAGAAGCCTTAGAAGCATTTAAAACTATCCTCAAAAACCCCAAAACACCCTCCTCACTTAAACAAAAAACCTTAAGACAAAGAGCCAGCCTCTACCAAAAACAAGGCCAATTTAAAGAAGCCTTACAAGACTACAAAAAATTACTAAAAAATCCTAAACTTAAAAGAGAAGAAAAAATTAAGCTAATTGCTCAAATAGCCATGACTCTCTACCGCAAAGGTAAGGCTTTGGAAGCTTGGGATTATTTACAAGAAAGCTACTTTAAGAAAGCCAAAACCGAAGATAAAGAAGCTGGAATACTTTATAACATCTTAGGATTATTAGCCACTAGTCGCGGAGATCTATCCCAAGCCTCTCAGGCTTACCAAAAAGCCGCCCAATCCTACGAAGAAAAATCAGACTATATTGGCATGGCTCACGCTTTAAACAACCTAGGGATTACCTACCAACAAGCAGAAAAAAACCAAATGGCAAGACAAGTCTATGAAACTTGCAAAAAACTATCCAGCCAATACGGTCAAGAAGCACTCCTAGCTAATGTAGAAAACAATCTAGCTATTATCAAACAAGAAGAAGGAGAATACAGTCAAGCCCTCAGACACTACCAAAGCTGCCTTAAAATACACAAAAAACTAAGTATGCCTCTAGAGCAACTAGGCGATCTGCTTAATCTAGCCAATCTTCATCTTTTTTTGGGAGCCTATCCAGAAGCCAAAAACTTTTTAGAAAAAACCCAAGCCCTCTCCAAAGAACATAATAATGTTTATTATCAAGGCTATATTCAAAGCCTATGGGGTGACCTTTACCTTGGACAAGAAAAAATTAAAGAAGCCCTGTCTTTTTATAAAAAAGCACAAAGTTACTTTGAAAAGGCCGGCTCTGATAGAGAAGTAAAATTAAGTTTAATGAATCAAGTACAAGCGCTGATAGAAAAAGGCCAGAGCCAATTAGCAAATAAACTATTTAAGACAATACCTAAAGCTTCAAAAAAAGACGAACTAGACTATCTTTTCTACCAAGCTCTCCTCAATAGTCAAAGCCCCAATAAAAACCATCAAAAAGAAGCCCAAAAAATCTTAATCAAGATTATAGCAAAAAAACCCAAACCAGAGCTAAAACTAAAAGCCCACTACCTCTACCAACAATTAGCAAAAATACTAAACCAAGACCATTTAGAAGAAGAACAAGCACAACTAGCTCAAGAAACTCTAAAAAACTTAAGCCAAAGCATCCCGGAAGAATTTCATATAGATTTTTTAAAAAAAATTTCTCGTCCCTTAGTTTTTAAAAACTCACAAGAA
>JAGRNM010000224.1 GCA_020440745.1 Deltaproteobacteria bacterium | reverse complement strand
GACCAACTGTTTTTCCCAGTTCTCCTTGGGGCCATAGGCCTGGGCCCTCACCCGATCCTGGCCAACGACTTTTTAAATACTGTAAGAGCTCTCCCAATGCTCCAGCTGCTTCTATTCCCAAACCTTCCCCGGCCATCGATCCTAAGCGCATTACAGCCACTGTAGCCGCCATTTCACCCCACCAAACGGCTGAACCTTCTGAGCCTATTTGTTCTTTTAAATTAGAATAAAAGAGCGTTTTGTCAAAGGAGCCTTGGCTAGTTGCTAGGTGGTAGGAAGATTCTATAGGATGCCAAACCTTGCCATAAACAAGCACTTCTCCCACATAAGTACCGGTGCCAATGGCCAAACGGGCGCCTGCTCTTTCTGCCATTAGTGCTTCGGTCCGGGCTGCGATCAATTGTTTTACCCCAGTCTGATAGGCGACAGAACCGGGGGCGTGGCCAATACTTAAGCGGCCTGCATTTAAAGCTTCACCCACTTCGGCTGCTGCCTGGCGTCTTAAAGGAGTAGAAAACAAACTTCTAAAACCGCGATAAGCTCCTCCAAAGAGAAACATCATCCCTGTATTAATAAAAAACTGTGTTTCAAAGCTTCTTGGAAAGTCACTTTGGGTGATTTTTTCATAAGAGGTGATTTGTGCTGTGGTAAAGCCTGTTACCATGGCAAAAAAAGCTAAGTTGCTACTGCTTAATAGGCCTGTTTCGCTTAACCCCAATCCTATGCCTAAAGTTTTGGTCAAGACTCCTATAAAGGCTCCAAATAGAGAAGCGCCTCCTAAGACCGTTATATTAGCAGCTTTGTGATAAAAAATAGTACCTTCTAAAATCTTACTTACCTGAGCTAAGGTTTGATCTTGGTACATAGAGGCTAAAAGCTCCTGGGCTTTGTCATAGTCTCCAGCTTTACAATAAGCTAAGCCCGCTTGGGATTTTTCTAGAAAAACCTCTATTGATTTTTCCATGGAGTTTTCAAAAATACCATCGGGCCAAGGTAAATAGGGATAGGTTGCCCGGGCGATGAAATCTCGGATATGATCAGCCTGTCCTACAGGTTTCCTAGCCTTTTGGCCTAAGTCCACAAAGCTATCAAAGCTTTTAGTAAGGTGAATAGTTTCTAAATTATCTAGAGCGGTTTGGATGCTTTCACGAATAGCTACTTGGTCGTCCTCCCCCCAGGCATCTAGGTTATAGTAAGTCGTTTGGTCTCTAAGTTGTCCTACCAAGTCAGCCAATTCTTGTGAAGCCCATGCCGAGGGGATATCTCCAACCTGGTAAATTTCGGCGACCAAGCGTTCACTGAGTTCGGTCTTTTTCCACTCAAAGATCTTAAGAAATAATTCTCTTAATTCTCCGTTATCATCACCGGATAAGTAAAAGGCTTGAGGGTCAAAATTTAGGATGGCTCCTCTGATTCCCTCTTGATCTTTTGTGCCTTCTAAGACGGCCAACTTTTTGTCGATTTCGAGAGCGCCTTCGTAATCCAATACAAAATCTTGCTTGCCCTTATAATAGGCTAGGGTTTCATCCACTTGTTCCAACAAAGCAGGTTGGTAAAAATATTCCCAAACTAAGCACCATCTTTCAAGGCTATGGGTTTCTGTCCCTTGGATAAAGGATTGAAAAACCCATTGCATCCCTTCAAGGCTATCCATGGTATTGAACAATGCTATCTGAGAAGGTGTATAAGTCTTTGGGGCAGTTTCTAAAACCCCTACAAGATCCTGGGTGGGGGTTAGGGTTCCAAGATTGGGAGTAGAATCAGAAAATAGGGGGTTTAAACCTCTTGAACTTATTGGAGTAGTATTTTTGGGTATGGATGTTTGGGAATTAAGGTTAGTTTTTGTCGCTGCGTCTAAAGGAATTGGGGATACTTCCTCGTAAGAAAAAGTCCTTGCTGCTTCTTCTAGTGGATCTACTTGGTTTTTATTTAGTTCTGTTGAGCTTAGCTTTGTCATACTTATTCTTGTAGATGGATTACTTAAGGTAAGAAAAATAATAAAGTCAATTTACTTTGAGTGAAAATAAAAAAGCCTAAGAGAAAAGCTCTCTTAGGCTTAAGGTAAAAACTTTATTTTTAGACTTTAATTGTTTAGGATCAAAAACGCGATTAGTTAATAACTAACTCGGCGCTAAAGCTGCTTTCATACCCTTGGCTGTTTTTAATAAATTCTAAAGAACATACCTCTGATTTAGCATCCTTAAAGTGAATTTCTACAGTACCATCTATCATAAAGTCCCGGCCAAGAGGCTCTAGACTTAATAGTAGTCCTGATTGGTGAGAAGTAGAAGCGGCGTCACCGCGAGACATTTTCATAGAAATGTCTTTGCCTTTTCCACAGGCATCTTTTGCCATTACGATCACATCGCTTGAGCCAGAACTTTTAAGACAAGTATTTCCTATTTGTATACTCATGCTGGGTTTATTGGGGTCCTTAGAATTATCATAGAGACAATAATCGTCATCGTATTCCAAAGATAGGCTTTCACTAGTATTTTTCACCACCTTAAAAACAGCCTGTTGAGTGCTTTGACCATCGGGAACAGAAGTAAAGAACAATTCTGCCTCTCCAATAGCGCTATGTTTACCTCCGTTGCCAAAATCAGCGCCAATTAATATATCTCCCGTTTGTGCCTTGCTTTCTTTTAATAAGGTAAAAGTTCCGGCTAAGATTATAAGTAGGGCTAGGCTAAAAGATTTAAGAAAGTATTTGGATGAGTTCATGTTTCCTTACCTCGCTGATAGATGGGGACTAATTAGAGACCTCAAATGGACTTAGATTAAGTTTTTAAGATCTAAAGTTAGTCTTGGGATTAACTAGTTAAAAAACTTATAAAAGGCGCACCAAGACCCTTACAAAGGGGTGCTCAGCTTAAAAAGCTAAGAATCCTTTTGTTTTTTTATCCCACTATATTACTTAATTAAAAAAGGTGAGGCCGAAACCCCTGCGACGTAACCCGGACCTTTTTCCTTGTTTTTTATTATCCTAAAAATTGATTACAAAGGTAAGAGAAAAATTT
>JAGRNM010000223.1 GCA_020440745.1 Deltaproteobacteria bacterium | reverse complement strand
TGTGGAGCTCGGTTGACCACTGCCTATACCCGAGTAGGCGGACTCATGCGAGATGTGTATGCGGGCTTTGCCGAAGAGATGGAGGCTTGTCTTAAGGAAATGGAACAAGCCTTAAAAGACGTGGGTGGCTTGCTCTTAAAAAATAAGATTTTTCTTAATCGTACCGTGGATGTGGGTGCGATTAGTGGAGAAGAGGCTTTGTCCTATGGTTTTACCGGTCCTTGTCTAAGAGCTGCGGGTGTTCCCATGGATTTACGTAAAGATCAGCCTTATTACGACTACGAGACTTATGACTTTGACGTGGTGGTGGGAGAACACGGCGATACTTTTGATCGAATTATTTTGCGTTTTGAAGAAATGCGACAGAGTGCAAGGATTATTAGACAGGCCTTAGGCCGTCTGGAGCCTGGTCCTATCATGACTAGTGATAAGCGAGTGGCTTTGCCACCTAAGACCGAGGTTTACACTAATATCGAGGCCTTGATGAATCACTTTAAGATTATTTACGAAGGACTCAAACCCCCCAAGGGTGAGCATTATAGTGTGACGGAAGCTGCCAATGGCGAATTGGGCTTTTATCTTATCAGTGATGGGACAGGCACCCCTTATCGGGTGAAGTGTCGGCCCCCTTGTTTTCCTATTTATCAAGCTTATGGCCCCATGTGTGAGGGAGGCTTGATTAGTGATGCGATTGCGATCTTAGGGGGGCTTAATATTGTGGCAGGAGAGTTGGATCGATAGTTGAAGAAGATTTTTAATTTTTGCCTGCGGCACTCGCCCCGAGGCGGAGCTCAAAAAGTCCTCGGCTAAAAATTAAAAATCTTCTTCAACTGCCAAATGAGTAGGTTTAAAAAAGATGTTTGAATTTACCGAAGAAAATCAAAAGCGCTTTTTAGAGATCTTAACGCGCTATCCTAATAAGCTAGCAGCTATGTTGCCAGCCCTTTGGTTGGCGCAGAAGCAGCATGGTTGGCTTTCTCCAGAGGTGATGGAGTATGTAGCGGGTTTGATTGAGGTGAGTCCGGCTAAGGTCTATGAAGTGGCCACCTTCTATACCATGTTTAATAAGAAGCCCGTGGGTAAGTATCATTTTCAGGTCTGCCGCACTTTAAGCTGTCAATTAAATGGAGCCGAGAAGATCACCGAGTGTTTAAAGAAAAAGTTGGGCTTAAACTTGGGCGGCACTAGTGAAGACGGTCGTTATACTTTGACAGAAGTAGAATGTTTAGGCTCCTGCGGTACGGCGCCTATGTTGCAGCTTAATGACGACTATCACGAGAATTTGACGGAAGAAGCTTTGGATCAGCTGATTGAAAGTTTGGATTAATGGATAAAGTCTTAAGTAAAAATTTTGGTTTAGCCAACTCTCATACCCTTAAAGTGTATCAGGGGACCGGTGGCTATGGAACTTTGGCCAAGCTTTTTGGGCTTAAGCCAGAGGATATTATTGAGGAAGTCAAAAGCTCTGGCCTGCGTGGTCGTGGGGGTGCGGGTTTTCCCACCGGGATGAAGTGGAGTTTTGTACCTAAGGATAGTTCTAAACCTAAGTATTTGGTGGTCAACGCCGATGAGAGTGAACCTGGCACTTTTAAGGATAGAGATATCTTAGAAAAAGACCCTCATCGTTTGGTAGAAGGTGTGATCATTGCTTCTTATGCTATTGGTTGCCACAACGCTTATATTTATATCCGCGGAGAGTATGTTTTTCCTAAAGCCCGTTTGGAAGCAGCGATTAAGGAGGCTTATGAAAAAGGCTTTTTGGGAAAAAACATCCAAGGCTCTGGCTATGACTTGGAGCTTACCGTGCATCGCGGAGCCGGGGCCTATATTTGTGGAGAGGAGACGGCTCTTTTAAATAGCTTAGAAGGCAAGCGTGGAATGCCCCGTTTGAAACCGCCTTTTCCCGCGGTGGTGGGTTTGTTTGCCTCTCCTACGGTGGTTAACAATGTGGAGACCATCGCGGCCTTACCTTATATTATGGAAAAAGGCGCGGCGGTTTATCGACAATTTGGAACCGAAAAATCCCCAGGCACTAAGTTGTTTAGTGTCTCAGGTCATATTAATAAACCTGGTAATTACGAGATCCCTTTAGGTTACTCCCTAAAAAAATTAATCATGGAAGATTGTGGTGGGATAAAAAATGGCAAACAACTCAAGGCTGTCATCCCCGGAGGATCCTCGGTGCCGGTTTTAAAAGCGGAAGATGCGCTAGAGGTTAATCTGGATTATGAATCCTTGCAAGCTAAGGGGAGCATGCTGGGTTCTGGGGGTGTGATTGTGATGGACGAAGACACTTGCATGGTCAAGGTCTTGGCTAACTTGGCCCATTTTTATTCCCACGAGTCTTGTGGTCAGTGCTCTCCTTGTCGAGAGGGCACGGGTTGGGCCCGCAAAATTTTGGATAGGATTGTGGCGGGTGAGGGAAGAATAGAAGACTTAGATAACTTACACCGTATTGCTGATAACATGGCTGGCAAGACTATTTGTGTCTTAGCTGACGCCTTGGCTATGCCCATTTGGAGTTATTTAAAGAATTTTAGAAACGAATTTGAAGACTACATCAATAGAGTATAAGAATTAATTTTTTGTTTTAAAAAACTCCTCCCCTTAAACAAGGGGAGATGCCCGAAGGGCGGAGGGATTCTGTGGATGAGGCTTGTACAAGTTTCCAGTAGGGGAACCCTCCCTCCCCGCGGCCTAAAGGCCACCCCTCCTTGGATAAGGAGGGGAGTTTTAAGGATAGAGGTTTTTGATTAATGCCAAAACTAACGATTGATGGAAAAGAAGTAGAAGTCGCTGACGGTACCACTGTCTTTGAGGCGGCTCGTCAGAGTGGAGTAGCGATTCCTCATTTTTGTTACCACCCCAAGCTAAGCATTGCGGGCAATTGCCGCATGTGCCTGGTGAGGTTTCGCCCGGTCCGCCCAAGCCGCAGGCCAGCTGTGCGTTGCCGGCCGGGGAAGGGCAGGTCATCCGCACTGACAGCGAAATGGTCAAGAAAGCGCGCGAAGGGGTGATGG
>JAGRNM010000222.1 GCA_020440745.1 Deltaproteobacteria bacterium | reverse complement strand
GCTTTTGGAAGAGGCTTTTAAAAACCTTTTTTAATTATCATTAATCAATAAGAAAGCGAGCGCCCCCATGACTTTAATCAACCCAAGTATAGTGACAGATGCCATAAGCTTACCCGAGCCTGGACAAACAAGTCGTATTCAACTGCCTACTCAAGTCCATTATGAAGATAGCCTTTATCAAAGGTATCAAAACTTATTAGCCAAAAGAGAAAAAGTAAGCGCTCAGATCGAAGGGTTTAAGAAGAGTGGTTGTCTAACAGATGGCAGATATCACCAAGCGATGACGGAAAAAAATGAAATATTTGGGGCGCTACAACAGATTGAGGATCTTTTTAGAGAATTTGAAAAATCAGGAGTCGCTACGGGTAGATTTAGTATTGGACCCAAACAACTAATGGTGGCCGGTGAAAGTCTTAAGCCTAATGCCCAAATGGGAATGGTGGAAATGGCTGATGCCCAAGGTTTTCCCATGATCCCCGCAGAAGCAGGAGGGCTTTTTCAATGTGGAGAACCACAAGATGATTTAAGAACAGCGCCAGCCACTAGAACTAGCCAAGGTGGTAGAGCTTCAGACTATAAAATTTCTGCCAGTGGTGATCAAATTGTGGAGATGTATCAACTTGTCCAGGTTTCTGCTAAGTCTTACCTAGGTTCTATCGACCGTTTTCAAGAGCAACTAGGAAAGGCTCTTAAAAAGGGCGTGTCGGAAGAAATGATAGCAGCTGCCGAAAATGCTAATTCAGAAAGTTATTGGACAGATTTAATCCCTTATAGCCTACTGGCTATATTAGGTACTCCAGTAGGAGTTCAGGCGACTTCTAAAGCTCTGCCATCATTGATTGAGGGTGGAGCCAAGGTTTTACCCTTTGTTCGTGCGGCAGGCAGTCAGGCTTTAAGGAGAGCCTCTGCTTTTTTATTCTTTTTAGAATTTGGCATGAACCAACAAGGCGACGAAATACAGGCTTGAGAAGTTTAAATTTAATTTTAAACCAAAGGATTTTTAGGAAAACTTTGGACCTCTTATAAGCAGCATGTGGTGACCACCTTTTTGTAGCTCATATTCCACGGATTTAATTTTAAAAGTATAGCCCTTTTGGCTTAAGGTTTTTTTGACAGGTTCCAGATAAGGGGAGATTTTTCCCTTAAGGCTTAGTAGTGGAAAGATCCTTAGTTCTGGGGCGTATTTTAAAATTTCTTGGATAGACTCTAGGTGAAAGTCCAAAGAAAAATAATCTGAATATAAAAATAAAAAATGAGAACACAAAGCTAAGTCAAAGGAGTCTTTTAAATCCAAGTGGGGGAGTTCAGCTGCTAGGTAAGCTCCTGAGTGAGAGCGTTTTTCAAAGTCTTGACTAAATTTTTCCATCACTTGGATGCGGTGCTTTCGTAAGTTTTCTGGGTTTTGGTGGTAGGACCAGACCCAGTCTTGGGGAGTGGACTTAACTTGCTGGATAATATTGTCCAAGATAGCTTCAAATCTGCTTTTAATTTCTTGGGCAGAAAAACTATAAATAGGATCTACAGACAGCACTTGCCCCCCTTGGGCGCTAAGTTCTGCATTAAAACTGGCTGGTCCGTCTGCTAGACTTAAAATTTTAAGTTTAAGCTCCTCAGCTTTAAGATCAAAAATTTTAATATATTCCTCTAAGGAGCGACCTAAGGGGACCACTTGACTTAGTTCAACAGCCATAGCCTTCTTTTAAGATCTAGGATAGGGTGGGTCTAGTGCTTTCTTTGATGTTTTAATTTATTTTTAAATGATCTGCTAAATAATTGATTAAATAAAGACGATGGTTTGGGCAGAAAATAAAGACCTTATCCGGAGATTTTTTTTGGGTTCTCTAAGTTAACTGCAAGGGTTTCCTGATTAGGATGTCTTATAGACTTTGTGTAAGAAGCAAGGCGCTCCCTTAGTTTGGATTTGTTTTTTGGACTTAGTCTAAGCTTGCTAGGAGATACTAAAAAATCTTGGAGGGCGGGATAGTTTTCACTGTTTTCTCTAGCAAGTTTTAGAAAAAAAGTTAAACTTTGTTTAGCCTTGCTTAAGTGATCAAAAGAGTTTTGTTTGGATTCTGCTAAGACTTCACAGTGTAGATGATTATTGTAGGCTAAGCTGGTGTCCTTAAGGTCCTGATAGGAGTTTTCTTCGTAGAGACCACGATAGTGTTGGCAATGATTAAGCAGACTTTGGCTTATTTTTTGGCTTAAATTAAGAGCGCTTATTGAGGAGCGCTGGATTTGGATAGCCTCTATTAAGCTCGTAACAGAACCTCCCCGATAAAAATCTAAGGCTCTTTCATAGGCATTTCTGCGGTCAAGGCTGGCATTGATTAAAGTTCTACCAGAAGCAAAGAAAGACTCTGTCTTAGCTTTAGTAATTTCGCACTTTAATTGACTGATTGGGTCGGTTTTTTCACAAGCCTGTGCTTCTTCAACAAAGCCTAAAAAATCTTCAACGACCTGAAAGACAGCCTGGTAAAAGCCAAGCGTAGTATCTTGAACCATGGGGGATTTTCCTTACCTTACCTTTTATGATGAGCAATTTTGTCAGGATACTTATCGCTTTAGAGGATAAAAAGTTGCTGATTTTTATTTATAAATCAGTAAGTTATTGATTGTTTTGATTGTTTTAGTTTTATTTATTTAAAAAGATTAAACAGGTCTTACTTAAAGTAATTTTTGGGCTTTTTTTAATTTTTTTAATCTAAGTTGGAGGCCCACCCAAGCCATCAGACAGAAGCCAATGGCAGCAAGAGGTAGGTATTGGGCTGCGCTTAGAAAATAATGGGCGATTTCTAGGCGTCCAGACTTGGTGATGGTTTTTCCTAAAACATAGTGGGGTTCTGCAATTTTAAGTCCTGCTTCTTTCATGGCTGTCCGGATCATGCCAGGCAGATCGTTTTTTTCTAAAGATCCTCCTTCGGCCCACCAGTCTTGGTAGTTGGGGTATTGTTTTTTGTAGTCTTCATCTAATTTTTGTTTTTTGGCGGGAAAGGCTCTGACTTGATTGTTTGATAGGTCATCATTTAAGAGTGGGC
>JAGRNM010000221.1 GCA_020440745.1 Deltaproteobacteria bacterium | reverse complement strand
ATTTTAGTCAGGTTTCTTTAGGTTATCGTATTGAACAAGTAAGTCTTAGTGACTTTGAACTAAATGTGCCTCAGTTTTTTAGGGATAGTTCTAGTGGGCTTACCTCCAGCGTCACCCTAAGTTTAAGTCGGGATACCCGTAATAATCCCTATATTACGACTAAAGGAACCTTTCATCAGGCTAGTGTGGAATATGCTGGACATGGTTTGGGCGGAGATAATGATTATTTAAGACTAATAGGGAATGCGCGCTATTATTATCCTGTTTGGGGCAGCTCGGTTTTGCGTTTTAATGCCCGTATTGGTTATATTAAAAGTCTTAAAGGAGAACCTGTTCCTCTTTTCGAGCGTTTCTTTACCGGCGGCATTAATTCTTTAAGGGGATTTGAGCTGCGTAGCGTAGGTCCTCGTGTCACCATTCCTACTTCGGTGACTGGAGGTGATGAGGACTTTGTTTATGGGGGAAATAAGCTTCTTTTGGCCAATTTAGAGTACGAATTTCCCATTTTTGACTCTGCTGGTTTGAGAGGAGTCGTCTTTTTAGACGCAGGTAATGCCTATGCTGAAGACGAAAATCTCAATCCTTTGGACATTAGGGCTAATTTTGGAGCTGGGCTACGCTGGTTGAGCCCTTTTGGGCCCTTACGCTTTGAATGGGGTTTTCCCTTTAAGCGTCGAGAAGGGGAGAAATCCAATGTTTTTAATTTTACTATTGGAAGCGCCTTTTAAATCTTGAGTGTTTTGACGAAGTTAGTTAAATGGAAATCTTATAGAAGGAGGCCATAAAGCCATGAACGTTTGGAAGCAATCTTTAAAAACCTTTATTGTTTTAATTTTGATATTATTAGCTGTTCCTAAGTCTTTGTTGGCAGAAGCTTTTTCGCTCTGTGTGGTAGATTTTCAAGAAGCCCTCAATAATGTAGAAGAGGGAAAGCGTGCTAAAAGTGCTTTAAAAAAGAAATTTGAAGACAAACAAAAAGAGCTTAATAAAAAACAAGAAAATTTAAAAAAGCTCAAAGAAGACTTAGAAGCCAATGCCGCTGTGCTTAGCAAGGATGCCCTTAGAACTAAAGAAGAGGCCTATAGAAAAGAGTTTTTAGAGTTAAACGATATGTTAGGTCAATTTCGTCAAGAAATAGCCAAAGAAGAATTAGAATTGACCCAAGCAATCTTAGAAAAGCTTCGTCTTAGCATTAAAGAACTTGGAAAAGCTGAAAAATGTAATGCGGTCTTTGAAGGTAGCGATACGGTTCTTTATACCAATCCAGAGGCCAAAAACTTAACAGGTCAGCTGATTAAGTTACAAAACTCTAAAAAATAAGACTCTCTTTATTTGACGCGTTCCTCCTTGATTTTTTTTTCTAAAGGAGCTTGTTTTGGATTCTCAATTGCTTAAGATGCTCGTTTGCCCACGATGTCGCGAGCCTTTAGCTTTTAAAGAAGAATTAGGGCTTATTTGCAGGAAGTGTCGTCGAGCTTACCCCATCCGAAACGGAATTCCTGTTTTATTAGAAGAAGAGGCCTATCCACTTAACCAAGGAGGTAAAGAAGTGTCTGGAGAAAACCGACGCTTAGCCGTTTTTAAAGTTATTGAGGGAAAGAATATTGGGGAAGTCATTAAGCTGCCTTTGGGTACCTGTAAGGCCATTGGTCGTAGCTTAGACGACCTTAATAAAACTCAAGTCTTTAATGTGGATTTTACGATGAGTTTGGATGACTTTACCAAAAAACTCATCCTCAATTATGCCTCACAACAAAGTGGAGAAAAGGCTTCAGACAAAGCTTCTTCAGAAGACAAGGCTAGCAGTGCTCAAAATTTGGGATCTTTTAAACGCCTACCCGATTTAGTGCTCAATGATCCTGCCATTAGTCGGCTTCATGCCATGCTTTTTCATGATACCAAAGGCGCTGGTGTTTTGGACTTGGTCAGTAAAAATGGTACCTTTGTCAATGGTGAAGAAGTCGAATCCCGCAACTTAAATCCCGGGGATAAGTTGGAGGTAGGTAGTTCTAAGTTTGAATTTTCTTATCAAAACGCCTAAAATCTTAATTTTTTTAAGTTTCATTTAAAACTTGCAGGTTTAGCCAGGCTTTCTTAGAGTATTTTATTGTCTAAAGGAGGTATGGATGCCTAAAAGCATGACCGGTTACGGCCACGCTCGTGGAAAAGTTCTGGGCCGGGATTTTTTAGTTGAGGCTAAAAGCGTTAACCATAAGTTTTGTGAAATCAATCTTAAGATTTCCACTCGTTTTTCTGCTTTAGAGTCTAAAATCCAGTCTTTTGCTAAAGAGTTTTTCACTCGAGGTAGGATTGATCTTTTAATCCGTGAGGAGTCAGGTGAGGACAGTCCTTCTAGTTATCAGTTAGATACCAAAAAGTTAAAAGCCTATTATCAGCAACTTGATAAGCTTTATCAAGATTTAGGAAAAAAAGAAACACCGTCTTTAGAGGCCTTATTAGCCTTGCCTCAGGTCTTAGTGCCCAGTGAGGAAATGAGCGAAGAAAAAATATGGGCTGATTTAAAACCTCTTTTGCACAAGGGATTTAAGTCTTTAGAGACAATGCGTAAACAGGAGGGTAAGGCCTTAGAAAAGATTTTTCTAAAAGAACTTAAGTTTTTAGAAGAAAAATTAATAGAAATTAAAAAAGTGATTCCGCAAAAATTAAAAGACTATCGTGCTCAGTTAGAAAAACGTCTTCATAAATTAATGCCCTTAGATCATGTGGATCCCCAACGTTTGGCAGCTGAGATTGCTTTATTTGTAGACCGTACAGATGCCAGTGAAGAAATTGTCCGTTGTGAGAGTCATTTTAAACATTTTAGAGATCAGCTTAAAAAATCAGGCCCGATTGGAAGAAAGCTAGACTTTCTTCTCCAAGAAATTAATCGAGAGGTAAATACTTTGAGTGCTAAATCTCAAAGCGCCCTTGTTAGTCAAAATGTAGTAGAGTGTAAACATAGCTTAGAGCGAATGAGAGAGCAGGTACAAAATATAGAATAAGTTAGTATTTTTTATTTTTCTGTTTTAAGAAATAATAATCTCTATCCTAAGGCTTAGAGATTATTTTTAATTTTTTT
>JAGRNM010000220.1 GCA_020440745.1 Deltaproteobacteria bacterium | reverse complement strand
TTTCTGAAATAGCATCTAAAAAAGCCATACCTATCTCATCCTCACCCCATAAATCTAACTTTTCTAAATCTATACTAGCTTTCATTACATTAGCTGGTAGATAATTCCCCTTTTCTATAGCTATCTTTGCTGCTGTTAATTTGGCCAAAATCTCTCGATGAGAAGGTCTTTTCATTTTTTTTACTTTCTTCCCTCATAGATTATAAAGTATCATATGATACTTATATTTTCAAGCTTTATTAATAGTTAATTGAATTTTTATATAAACCATGTAGATAAGATAACTGAAATTAAGCAGTTATTAAATTAATGTAGGAAATCATATTAGCGTGATGAGAGGCAAAATTAAATTTGTTTACTTTTTCTAACATAATTAAGCCGCTTGGTTTTTTACTTCTTTCTTCATCCAATCCTTGCCTCAATATAAGGCTGCATTACCTTGGACATTCGACAGACTTCTGCCATTTCTAGTAGTTTTTTTAGACTCTTTTTCTTACCCTCCAGATAATTAAAAAGCGCTTCCTTCGCCGTATCTTCCCCCCACTTTTTTCTAAAACGAAAAGCATCACAGACTGATTTTTCGGGCGTATAAATCTTGTAGCTACCCTCAGGAGCTTGGACTATTTCCATTCCAGCCTCGTATTGTTTTTGAGAAAAATGAAAGACCTGGAAGGAAAGTTGCTCAAGCTTAGGCGCGTGGTAACCCTGAGGCATAGCAATCATAGTCTGGTTAGGCACAAAGGTCGTTAGACCATAGTGAGAAAGGGCCGAATAAAGGCAAATCACTCCCTTAGAAACGGCTTTAGTCAGATCCACAAACTCCCTAATAGGGCTTATCGAAGCCGTGGAAAGACGATAGAGACCTCGTTTTAGACGTTCTATACGCCCTTCCTGGAGTAGCTCCTCAATCTGGCTAAACTTCGCCCCTTTACTAAGGATTTCCTTAGTGCTGGCGTAGCCTTTTTGCTGCTCCATAAATTTGATGAATGAGTGATTCTTCATATAAACTAGCTATACTTATGAATAACTATAGCTAGTTTATTTGGAAATTTAAAGTCTTTTTTTGATGATCGTGAGGCTATTTTTCTAAACTAAAGTAAGCTAATAACCATTTCCCATCGATAGGCTCATAATCCATCGCTACGGCAATGTATTCTTTATTAATAAATCCGGATGCAAATATAATAACGACAAATCGAGTACCACCATCAAAGATTTTTTTAGCTTTCTTAAAGGCACCAGGACCCTCTAACTTACCACCAACAAACTTACGAACCGCATCCCAAGTAGGGCGGTCAGGAGAAATAAAATAACGAGAATCAACAATTTTCCAGGATCCTTCTATGTCCCCCAATGCTTTGGCAAGTTCAAGCTGACGAGAATTATTTAAATCCATCGGAATTTCTTGGGATTCTACCCAAGGTTTTTCTAGCTGGCTAATCATCATTTTTCTTCCACAACTAATAAGACTTAAACATAAAATTAAAATAACTAGGACACCTGAAATATGGAAACACGGTAATTTTTTAATGGAATTTAATTTCAGATAATTTTTCATGATTGACTATTCATCTTTCTCAATTCTCTATATTCAAAATCAAGCTCATTTTCCCATCTTAGGCCCAATATTGATCCCTCCTAAGCCTTCTGTATTCACTAAAGTTTTCAGCTTCACTTCTACGACCGCATTATTATTATCAAGCCCTTCTCCTATATTTTTATTATGAGCCCAAGGGTTACGAACTTTAATAAAAATTTCATTATTAGAGTCTCGACGAATTGTCTGAAGCTGATAAGCATGTCTATCTTGCAACCCGTCTTGGGGCACCGTCTTACCAGTCAAAAAGCTCCAAAAATCTTTATACTCTTTTTTAGTTCCTAAAGTCACCGCTTGACCATTAGAAAGGGCTTGGTTAATTTTATCGTAGGCCTCATTCATTTCTTTTTCACTAGATCCTACTTTAAGCCATTCACCCTTATTTCCTGTGACAGCAAACATAGCATCTTCTTGATAACCACCATGGGCAATAGGTTCAAAGCCATCTTTTTTTCCCTTGGACCAATCTTTTTCCCAATCTTCATTGTTAAGTTTAGCAAAAGCCGTTTCCATCACTGCTGGCCAGATAGGCCCGTCGGTCCCAGGATTATTATCAACGGTACTACCACCTCCTTTTTCTAAATTGCGGAGTAAATCTAATTGGCTTACTTCCACTTGAGTTTGTCTTCCCTTATCTCCACCTAACCACCAACTATTTTTTTCATTTAAAGTCACCGTAAATTTTCCACTCTTTTCCTCATATTGGATTGCATTTTTAATTTGGTCAGGTTGCTGGTCGGCAATGGCTCCTAAGGTTGCAACAAAATAACAATCTCCCAATGCATCCTGATTAATGTCCGAGCCTTTTGGATTGCCCGAGGGATCATAAAGATCTTTGGCGTCAAAACGGGGTTCTAAGAACTTGGATACCTTTTCTTTGACCGTATCTACCAATCCCAACAAAGCTTGCACTGCTGGATCAGACTCTTTACCCGCAAGCACTTGGTTAGGATTCATCTTTTTACGAGCTTCGACACTTTGAAGCTGACTTTTAGACGAAGGCTCTCCTTGAAAAGCTTTTTGAGGGACTTCCTTAAGTTCAGGTTTATTTTTAAAAAGAGAGGAAAAAATGGAAAAACTTGAATTTGATTTTTGAATCGCTTGGGTACTCATAAATTGCTCCTAAATAGATAAGGAATTTTCTCTATTTCTTTTAAGAAAGCAAAGCTAATGCCAAGCCTGAAAAGTCAATAAACCTTTAAAAATCAAATAGATAAGTAAATCAATAGCTATGGTAATAATGGAGAAGAGTTCGAATTTGAGAAAAGCGTCCAAATTTGGGACGGACAGCAAATTTAGCTCTAGTTTTAATCTTTAAGCCTTGATCTTGACCTAAAGGTTTTTTAGCACAGGAGCTTCCACCCACTCATTGGGACGTCCTACAGATTAAAACAAAAAAAGGTCATCCAATGTTTGGGTGGCCTTTTTTGTTTTTGTAGTTTTTAATTCTACTAAATAATTTAATTACGAAATCTTCTATGAAACTATTTCTAAAA
>JAGRNM010000021.1 GCA_020440745.1 Deltaproteobacteria bacterium | reverse complement strand
AACTCGGTGTCTCAATTTAAATCTCCTCGTCTTCTAAGGCTATGGCCTCTGAATGATCATGGGTCTCAATAGGCATCGTCCATGAGTCAAACTTCATTCCTAGACCCAGACCCATTTCAGATAAAATCTCTTTAATTTCATTTAAAGATTTACGACCAAAATTCTTGGTTCTAAGCATTTCTGATTCGCTCTTTTGCACCAACTGACCGATATATTTAATATCAGCATTTTGTAAACAATTAGCAGAACGCACCGAGAGTTCTAATTCTTCTACTCTCTTATTCAAATGCTCCATTACAGTTGAGGTAGTCTCCTCATCCTGTCTAATCTCAGGCTCTGCTTCTTCTTCAAAATTAATAAAAACGCTTAATTGCTCTTTTAATATTTTTGCTCCAAAGGCAACGGCGTCTTCAGGTAAAACACTTCCATCCGTCCACACCTCTAAGCTTAATCGATCATAATCAGTAGAACGACCTACTCGAGCATTTGTCACGTTGTAGTTTACTTTAATGACAGGAGAAAAAATAGCATCAATAGGAATCATCCCTACGGGATCACTTTCTGACTTATTAAACTCAGCAGGCACATAGCCTTTTCCCAAAGATACTTTCATTTCCATTTGCAATTTGCCGTCAGCAGAAACAGTAGCAATAGGTTGCTCAGGATTTAGTATTTCTACATTTTGAGTCGTTAAAATATCCCCAGCAGTGACTTCTTTGGCTCCACTAATATCAATACGGATGATATCTTCTTCTACATTATGTAGTTTAAGCTTTAAGTTTTTGATATTAAGGATAATATTAGTAACATCTTCTTTAACGCCTGAAACAGCGCTAAACTCGTGTAAAACGCCATCAATCTTGACAGCAGTCACAGCCGCTCCCTGAATACTAGAAAGCAAAATACGTCTGAGGCTATTACCCAAAGTAAGACCAAAACCTCTTTCTAAAGGTCTAACACTAAATTTACCATAAGAACTTGTATGGCTTTCTTTTTCAATTTCAATACCCTTAGGTTTAATTAAGGCACGCCAATTATTAGCAACGATGGAGCTCATCTTTTTAAAACCTCCTTAAGACTAAATACTATTTAGAATACAATTCAACAATCAGTTGTTCAGTAATGGGCAAGGTGATTTCTTCTCGACGAATCTCACCATTAAATTGAGCAGAGAAAGTCTGAGGATTGACATCAACCCAGCTAGGTCTTCCACGACGCTCAGCGCCCTCCAATGACTCTTTAATAACAGAAACTTTTTCGCGGCTCTTTTCTTTAATTTCTATCTTGTCACCGGCTTTTAATTGCATCGACGGAGTCATAGCCTTACGACCATTAACTAAGATGTGACGATGTCTAACTAACTGTCTTGCCTCTGATCGACTACGGGCAAAACCAGCGCGAAAAACTAAGTTATCCAAACGAGACTCTAAGAGACTTAACAAGACCTCACCGGTAATACCACTACGACGATCCGCCTCATAAAAAGTACGACGGAATTGTTTTTCCAACACACCATAGAGTCTTTTAACTTTTTGTTTTTCTCTTAGCTGAGTACCATATTCACTAAACTTACTTCGTCCTTGACCATGTTGACCAGAAGGATAAGGTCGCCTTTCAATAGCACACTTATCCGTAGCACAACGATCGCCTTTTAAGAAAAGCTTTAAGCCTTCTCGACGACAAAGTTTACAAACACCATCTCGATATCTTGCCATTTTAATTCCTTTAAAAAATAAAAATTAACTAACAAGCTAAACCCGACGTTTTTTGGGAGGACGACAACCATTATGTGGAATAGGAGTTACATCCTGGATAGAAGTCACTCGCACGCCCGAACTAGAAATAGCTCTTAGGGCACTTTCTCTCCCGGAACCAGGTCCTTTTACTTGAACGCTTACTGTCCTTAAACCATGTTCTTTAGCTTTACGTAAGGCATCTTCCATAGCTACCTGAGCTGCAAAGGGAGTGCTTTTTCTAGAGCCACGAAAACCTCGACTTCCAGCGCTACTCCAAGAAATAACATTACCTGAACTATCACTAATCGTAATTAAGGTATTATTAAAGGTAGCATTAATAGTAGCCACACCCACAGACACATTTCTGCGTATTTTTTTCTTTCGGCTACGGGTACTTTTTTCTTTAGCTTCAGCCATAAATTAAACTCCTAAAAACTAAAATAACTCTCTATCCTTTAGTAGGTGCTTTTTTCTTACCAGCAATGGTCTTTTTACGACCTTTTCGCGTACGAGCATTAGTATTGGTTCTTTGTCCTCGCACTGGTAGACCACGACGATGACGAGAGCCTCGGTAAGAACCAATATCAATTAAGCGCTTAATATTTAAAGAATGCTCACGACGAAGATCACCTTCTACTTGATAATGCTCATTGATATAGTTTCTTATCTGGGTAATCTGAGCTTCGGTTAGATCATCTGCTCTAAGATTAGGGTCCAAAGAAAGATCCTTAATCATGGTAGTTGCCCTAGTAGGACCAATACCATAAATGTAACGAAGCGCAATTTCGATACGCTTTCTACCGGGAATATCAACTCCTGAAATACGGGCCATAGTCTATCCTTGCTTTTGCTTATGACGAGGGTTTTCACAAATCACTCGGACGATATCTTCTCGTCGAATGATTTTGCATTTAGGGCAAATCTTTTTAACACTGGATCGCACTTTCATTATTTTGCCTTACTTCAAAAATTATTTTTTATTTAGAACGATAAGTAATACGCCCTCGAGTTAAATCATAAGGGCTTAGTTCTAATTTTACTTTATCTCCTGGTAAGATACGAATGTATTGCATGCGCATCTTGCCAGAAATATGAGCTAAGACTTTGTGTCCATTGTCCAATTCCACCCTAAAAGTGGCATTGGGTAAAGGTTCGATAACCGTACCTTCGCATTCAATGGATTCTTCCTTAGCCATAATTAATTATTAATGGGTTTAAGTAGTGGCTTAAGAAATGAAAAAATCACGCAATCTTAATCTCTACTAAAACTTAAATTTTTAAGCTCTTTTTAAAATTTTAGAGTACAATTACCTTGCTTAGCCTTGATCCCTAGAGCTTAATAGGGATTCAAAATACTTTAGCTTTTCCCATAAGGGGGCGCGAGGTATAGCTCTAAATTACAAATGCGTCAAGATCTGAGGTGCCTTTTCTCCTACAACGGCTGTATCCTCAAAATGAGCGCTTAACTGTCCATCCCTAGTCACCACTGTCCATCCATCAGAAAGGGTCTTCGTTTCAGCCAAACCAGCATTCAGCATTGGCTCAATAGCAAAAACCATTCCGGGTTTTAAACGCATCCCCGTCCCTGCCTTGCCATAATTAGGAATCTGAGGATCCTCGTGTAGCTGACGGCCAATACCATGACCCACATAGTCTCTCACTACAGAAAAACCGTGATTTTCAGCATAATTTTGTACAGAAGCTCCAATATCATAGAGGCGAGAACCTTCTTTCATCTGAGCAATACCTCTAGCTAAGGCTTCTTGGGTTACTTCTAAGAGCTTTTGTACTTTTTCAGAGACCTGGCCAACCGCAAAGCTTCTAGCTGAGTCTCCATAGTAACCTTCATAAATAGCGCCGCAATCCACACTAACCAGGTCTCCTTCTAAAATTTCTCGCTTTTTTGAAGGAATCCCATGCACCACTTCCTCATTAATAGAGGTACAAAGGGTGTGTTTAAAACCCCGATAGCCCTTAAAAGCAGGCTTTAAGCCTTTTGAAAGAATGTATTCTTCCGCTATGCGGTCCAAGTCCCAGGTTGTTACACCTGGCACTAGGGATTCCCGCGCTTTTAGTAAAGTCTCTGCCACTACCTGACAAGCACGGTAGATTTTTTCAATCTCTTGACTAGATTTTACGGTAACCATGACAAAAACTTTAAGAAGGCCCTTAGGCCTTCTTTTAAAAAAATAAAATGGTAAATACTTAGATTTAATTCTCTAAGGACTGAATTAATCTTTCAAAAATCTCATCCATCGATCCCATACCTAATACTGAGCGCAACACACCTTTCTTCTTATAAAAATCAATTAAAGGAGCTGTCTGCTCTGCATAAACTTTTAAACGGGCTCTTATTGTTTCTTCCTGATCATCTTCCCTTTTACGGGCTAATAATCTAGTCATAAGCTCCGGCTCTTTTACCTCTAAATTTAATACCGCATTAAGAGGTTTATTGGTTTCGGCCAGTAGTTTATCTAAACTCTCTGCCTGGGCTACCGTTCTGGGAAATCCGTCTAGTAAATAACCATGAAGACAATCCGGCTGACTCAAACGTTCTTTCATCAAACCAATAACTACTTGATCAGGTACTAATTGCCCTCTTTGCATATAGGAGTCTGCTTCTATCCCTAAAGGGCTTTGCTTTGCCCTGGCGTCTCGCAACATTTCACCGGTAGAGAGATGGGGAATTTTAAATTTTTCTTTGAGGCGCTGAGCTTGAGTTCCCTTCCCAGCACCAGGAGCTCCCAATAAAACCAATCGCATGACTACCGCTTTCTTCCTTTAAATTTTCCTCCCTTAGCTCCCAAGAAACCTTCGTAATTTCTAGCCAAAAGGTGACTCTCAATTTGGGCAATGGTATCCATGGCTACACCAACCAAAATTAAAACACTCGTACCTCCTACGGTATAAGCAATAGAATCAGGGGCTCCAAAGTATTTTAATAATAAGGTAGGCACCGTACATACAAAAGCAACATAAATACCCCCACCCAAAGTCAAACGACTTAAAATTCTATCAATAAAGTCTGCCGTAGGCTTACCAGGACGAATCCCAGGAATAAAACCACCATACTTTTTAATATTGTCTGAAACTTCTACGGGATTAAAAGTCACGGCTGTATAAAAATAACAAAAGAATATAATTAATAGGATATAAAATAAATTATACAACAAACCTGTTCCGCCTAATTGAGCTTGAATCGCTTGCAAGGTTTCATTTTGGCTAAAACGCGCAATGGTTGCCGGAAATAATAATAAACTAGAGGCAAAAATAGGAGGTATGACACCCGCTGTATTGATTTTAAGAGGTAGGTGACTGGACTGGCCGCTATACATTTTACGTCCCACCATGCGCTTGGCGTATTGCACAGGGATACGTCTTTGAGCCCTTTCCATAAATAAAATAAAACCAACTACGACAGCAATAAAGGCCAAAACCAATAAAAATCCCACAAGACCTTCTACTAAAAAGCTTTCCTTTGCTCCCCAAGCCGCACGAAAACCAGAGGGAATCCGAGCCACAATACCAGCAAAGATAATCAAACTGATTCCGTTACCAATGCCTCTTTCTGTAATTTGTTCCCCCAACCACATAATAAAACTAGTACCAGCGGCCAAAGTCACAACAGTCATAAAATAAAAAGACACTCCTCCTACTCCAGGTAAAAGAGCACCCTGGGACTCCAAACCGTAGCTAATACCCAGTCCCTGAATAATACTTAGTAAAATAGTACCATAGCGAGTCCATTGAGTGATTTTTTTACGGCCCTGCTCTCCGTCTTTTTTAATCTGCTCTAAACTAGGCACTACTACCGTCAAAAGCTGTAAAATAATGGAAGCGCTAATATAGGGCATAATCCCTAAGGCAAAGACACTAAAACGCTCTAAGGCACCGCCACTAAAAAGGTTAAAGGTCTCTAACACAGTTCCTTTAGCAACAAGCTTAGAAATTTCTTCTGCATTAATTCCTGGAGTAGGTACGTAAACACCGAGACGGTAAATACCCAACATAAAGATGGTAAAAAAGATACGCTTTCTTAGTTCTGGAAGCTTAGGAATGTTACCAAAGGTGCTAGCCATAAGAAACTCAAAAAATTAAAGTTTATTCCCTCACGAAAAGGCAAAACAAAAAACTGTCCCACTTATTAAAGAAACAAGCCCTAAAATAAAAAAGCCCAAGTTTAAGCTTCTACTAACTGGGCCTTTCCGCCTGCCTTTTCAATCTTTTCTTTAGCTGAGGAAGAAAAATAATGAGCAATGACCGTCAGAGGTTGATCAAGCTCACCCTGACCTAAAATTCTTAAACCATCTTTTTTAATTTTAAGACCCTTTTTATCTTCTAGGTATTTTAAGTCAACCACAGTATTGGCCTCAATCCCTTGCAAGTCCTGAAGGTTTAGGATCGTACATTGCTTAGCAAAAGAACGATTACTAAAACCTCTTTTGGGCAAACGACGCATTAAAGGCATTTGTCCACCTTCAAATCCAGGTTTAGAAAAGCCTCCAGAACGGGCCTTTTGTCCTTTATGCCCTTTTCCTGCTGTTCCACCTAAACCACTCGAATCTCCACGACCTTTTCGTTTTTTACTGTGGGTAGCACCAGCAGGCGCTTTTAACTGACTTAAAAATTTAGACATCAAAAAATCTCCTACAACAATCGATAACTAGCAGCTTTTTTTGTTTTTTTAATTTCTGCGGTCTCGCTTTTTTCAAAACTAACTAAGTGCTTTAGCTTATTTAACATTCCACGTAAGCTAGGAGTATCAGGATGGATCCTTTCCTGCCCAAAACGCCTTAAACCAAGGGCTCTTAAGGTGTCTTTTTGACTTTGCTCACGTCCAATACCGGAAGCTTTTAATTGAACTCTAATATAATTTGCCATGACAGTTTTTAAACCTGATTTTAAAGTTTAGTAATTTAAGCCCTTAGCTTTTTTACTTCGCTGAGGCTACGTAATTGTAACAAGCCATTTAAAGTCGCTTTAACAACGTTATGAGGATTATTAGTACCAATACACTTTGTTAAAATATTATGAATACCTGCCGTCTCAACAACTGCTCTGACTGCTCCACCAGCAATCACTCCTGTTCCTTCAGTAGCTGGTTTTAAAATAACTCGAGCAGCGCCATAACGACCTAAAACCTCATGAGGAATCGTCGATCCCTTAGCAAGAGGTACGTGTACCATCTGACGTTTGGCACGATCTCCAGCTTTTCTTATAGAATCAGGAACCTCTTTAGCTTTTCCTAAACCCACTCCTACACGACCACGACCGTCTCCAGCCACTACTAAAGCACTAAAGCTAAAACGACGTCCGCCTTTTACTACTTTAGCAACCCGATTAAGGCTAATTAAACGGTCCTGAACTTCATTTTCTTGTTTTTCTTCTAAAATTTCTTCTGACATTTAAAACCTCAATCCTGCTTCGCGAGCTCCCTCTGCAAAAGCTTTAAGACAACCATGATAGATATATCCGTTACGGTCAAAAATAGCCTGCTCAATGTTAGCAGCCTTTGCTTTTTCACCTAAACGTTTTCCCAATTCTTGGGCGATGTTTTTATTACGCGTGCCTTTAAAAACGCCCTTTTCTACAGTAGAAGCACTAACCAAAGTACGACCTGCCTGATCATCAATCATCTGAGCATATAAATGCTTATTAGAACGAAACACAGACAGACGCGGTCTCTCACTGCTACCTAAAATCTTTTTTCTAATACGTTGCTTACGTTTTTCTCTACCTAATGCTGTTGCCATTTTGGCATTCCTTATATCTTTTAAAAAAACTATTTTGCGGCTGTTTTTCCTGCCTTACGACGTATCACTTCGTTAGAATAACGAATTCCCTTACCTTTATAGGGTTCAGGAGGACGAAGTTTACGGATATCAGCAGCCACTTGTCCTAAAAGAGCTTTGTCATAACCCGTCAAAACAATATGAGTCTGCTTGTCTACCTTAACCTGAATACCTTGGGGTAAAGGAAATTCAACAGGATGACTAAATCCTAAACTTAAGTTTAAAGTTTGACCTTTAGCATCCGCACGATAACCTACACCTTGAATATCTAACTCTTTAGTAAAACCATCTGACACACCAACGATCATATTATTGATCAAACTCCTCGTCAGACCATGCAAGGCACGACTTTGAGGCTTGTCATCGACTCTTTTGACCTCGATCGTTTTATCAGAGATTTCTACCAAAACTTCATCACGAATCGCCTGACTTAATTTTCCCAAAGGTCCCTCAGCATAAAAAACGCCATTTTCTAGACGAACTTTAACCTTATCAGGAAGATTAATAGGTTGTTTACCAGTACGTGACATAAAAAATCCTTTTACTCTTTAATACCTACCAAATATGAGCCAAAATTTCTCCGCCCAGCTTCTGTTCACGAGCTGCTTGATCTGTCAAAATACCCTTAGGTGTTGAAAGAATTGCCAAACCTGTTCCATTAAGCATAGGACGAATACCTTTATAACCGGTATACTCACGACGTCCGGGCTTACTCACTCTTTTAAGCCCTTTAATAATCGGGCGATTATTAGCATCGTATTTTAATTGAATACGCAATTTGCCTTGAGAAGAAAAACCTTCTTCTTCACTAAAATCACAAATCAAGCCTTGCTCTTTTAAAATTTGTGCAATGGCTTTTTTGACTCGGCTTTTAGGAACATCGACCATGTCGTGTTTTTTAGCCTGAGCATTTCTAATACGTGTCAGCATGTCTGCAATAGGATCCGTCATTGATTATCTCCAAAAATAAATTACCAACTGGATTTAGTGACTCCAGGAATCTCTCCTTGTCTGGCTAGTTTACGAAAACAAAGTCGACACATTTTAAATTTTCGCAAAAAAGCTCGAGGTCTACCACAAAGTGGACAACGATTATAAGCACGCACACCAAATTTAGGCTTACGTTTTGCTTTTACCCTGAGAGATAATTTGGCCATCTTTTACTAAATTCCTTCTTAAATTAGTTTAATTTCTAAAAGGCATTCCCATTAATTTTAATAGAGCCTTGCCTTCTTCATCTGTCTTGGCAGTCGTTACAATGGTAATATTCATACCTCTAATTTTATCAATCTTATCATAGTTGATTTCAGGAAAAATAATCTGCTCGGTAATGCCCATAGAATAATTTCCACGTCCATCAAAGGAACGACCACTGATACCACGAAAGTCTCTCACCCTAGGCAAAGCCACATTACAAAGGCGGTTTAAAAATTCATACATGCGTTCTTTTCGCAAGGTTACCCGCACGCCTAATTTGTTACCTTCTCTAAGTTTAAAAGAAGCAATGGATTTTTTAGCTTTGGTAATCGTAGGTTTTTGACCAACAATAGCCATAATCTCATCACTAGCTGTCTCTAAAACCTTAGAGTTTTGCAAAGCCTCTGATAGACAAGAGCTAATCACGATCTTTTCTAATTTAGGCACTTGCATAGGGTTTTTATAAGAAAACTGCTCCTTTAAAGCAGGAAACACTTCCTTATAGTACTTTTGTGAATAACTGGATTTTAATGCACTCAATTTCTAAACTCCTTTAAGCCTTTTACTTAGGCCGAAATCCGCTCGCCACTTTTCTTGGCATAACGTTCTTTTTTACCTTTTTTACCTTCTCTATACCCTACACGGGTTATCTCACCACTCTTAGGATCCAACAACATGACGTTAGAAATATGAATCCCCATTTCTTTTTCAATAATACCTCCCTGCGGATTTTGCTGAGTAGGCTTTAAATGCTTTTTAACTAAGTTAAGTTTTTCTACCACTACACGGTCTTGATCCGCCAAAACCCGAAGGATCTTGCCCGTCTTACCTTTATCTTTTCCAGAAATAATCTTAACCTGGTCATTTTTTTTAATTCTAGCCATGATCAAACCTCAATTTATAATACTTCGGGAGCTAAAGAAATAATCTTCATGTACTGCTTAGCCCTTAACTCACGAGCCACAGGACCAAAAATACGAGTTCCTAGGGGTTCTCCTGCATCATTAACTAATACAATCGCATTTTGATCAAAGCGAATATAGGAACCATCAGGACGCCTGATTTCTTTCTTAGTACGTACGATTACACCTTTTTTCACTTCACCTTTTTTTACCTTACCATCTGGCAAAGCTTCTTTAATAGAAACCACGATTAAGTCTCCAACACTAGCGTACTTACGCTTAGAGCCACCTAAGACTTTAATACAAAGCAACTTACGAGCTCCAGAGTTGTCAGCGGATTCTAATAAACTTTCTACCTGAATCATAAAATAAGTCCTCTAAACAAAATACTAAAGAGCTGAACGCTCCAATACTTTTCTCACCGACCAACGCTTGGTTTTAGATAAAGGACGAGTTTCAATAATCTCTACCGTATCTCCAACACGACATTGGTTTTTTTCATCGTGAGCTTTAAACTTAGTACGACGCTTATGATACTTCTTAAAATAAGGATGTAAGACTAAGCGCTCTACCACAACCGTAATTGTCTTATCCATCTTGTCACTTAAGACTACGCCAGTCTTAGTTTTTTTATGTTTTTTTAAAACTGCTTCCATATATTAAATCCTCAAATTAAGCGGCTTGGCTTTCTGCCAGGCTTCTTTTTTCTGCCCTTAAGGTCAAGATTCTTGCGATATCACGACGAAGCTCTCCCAAACGGTGGTTCTTTTCTAAAGAACCTAGCCCATTTTGAAGTTTGAGCTTAAAGAGCTCCTCACGAAGCTCTTTCTCTAAGGCGCTTAAATCGCTTAAACTTTTTCCACGAAGCTCTTTAGGCGTCACGGTAGCCCTCCCGGGTAAGAATTCTAGTCTTAAGAGGTAGTTTATGTTTAGCTAGAGTTAAAGCTTGAATCGCTAACTCTTTGTCTACCCCTTCCATTTCAAACAAAATACGACCTGGCTTAATCACGGCTACCCAAAATTCTGGGTTACCTTTACCCTTACCCATACGAGTTTCTAAGGGCTTTTTACTAATGGGTTTGTCAGGAAAAATACGGATCCAGATTTTTCCTCCTCTTTTAATACAACGATTGATAGCGATACGACTCGCTTCAATCTGCCTAGAAGTAATCCAACCACATTCCGTTGCCTGAATAGCAAAATCACCAAAGTCTAGATTACACCCACGGTAAGCCTTACCCCGCATGCGTCCTTTTTGACATTTTCTAAATTTAACTTTTTTAGGCATTAACATAGCCAAAACCTCTTTATTTTATTAACTGGCGGTCTTTACTTTTAATACTTCCTGCTGTTCTTGCTGCTTTTTATCAAAAATCTCTCCTTTAAAAACCCAAACCTTAACTCCAATAATACCGTAAGTGGTTTTTGCCTCTGCAAAACCAAAATCAATATCAGCCCTCAAAGTCTGCAAAGGCACACGACCTTCCCGATACCACTCACTACGAGCAATCTCAGAACCACCTAACCTACCACCAACCATCACTTTAATTCCTTTAGCCCCAAATTTCATGGCTGATTGCACGCTTTTTTTAACAGCACGACGAAAAGGAACTCGTCTTTCTAATTGAGTGGCCAAGTTCTCTGCCACTAATTGAGCATCTGTCTCTGCCTTACGGATTTCTTGGATATCCAAGAAGAGTTCTTTATTTTGAGTCTTACGTTGCAACTCCTCCCTTAAGGCATCAATACCACTTCCCTTTTTACCGATTACAAGACCAGGACGGGCAGTATGGATGACAATCTTGACTTTATTGGCAGCACGCTCAACACGAATCTTAGAAACACCCGCAGCATAAAGACGTTTTTTAATCTCTTTTCTAAAATAAAGGTCTTCATGAAGCCATGAGGCATACTTGCCTGAAGCATACCACTTGGAAAGCCAAGGCTTATTAATTCCAAGACGAAAACCATAAGGATGAACTTTTTGTCCCATTATTATTGCTCTCCAAAAATTACAAATTAACGCTCTTCTAGAATCACCTGAAGGTGACTAGTACGCTTCTCAATGCGAGAAGCACTACCTCTTGCTCGAGCTCTCCATCGTTTATAGATAGGACCTCGATCTACAGTGACAGTTTTTAACCAAAGGTTGTCAGGGTCAATACCACCTTTTTGTTCAGCATTAGCCACTGCAGAGAGGACTAATTTTTTAAAATCCTTCGCCACATGCCGACGATTAAAGGAAAGAATATTTAAAGCTTCCTGCACTTTTTTTCCACGAATAAGATCAGCCACCAAGCTTGCCTTACGAGGAGCTACTCTTAAAAATCGAACTCTTGCTGTTGAAGCGGATGCCATTTTTCTATTTCTCCTTAGTTTTACGATCACCTGCATGCTGGTGAAAAGTGCGGGTAGCCGCAAACTCGCCAAGTTTATGCCCAACCATATTCTCGGTAACAAAAACCGGAATAAATTTACGACCATTATGAACAGCAAAGGTACGCCCAACAAAATCAGGAATAACCATCGAGCGGCGAGACCAAGTCTTAATGACTTTTTTACTGTTTTCCTCTTGGCTCTTGATCACTTTTTTTATCAAGTGATCATCCACAAAGGGTCCTTTTTTAGTGGATCGCGGCATAATTTTTCCTTAAAAAATCCTAAAATTAAAATTTTGATCTTCTATCTTTAACAATAAACTTTTGGGTTCGTTTATTTTGTCTAGTCTTATAACCCTTCGCTGGAGTTCCCCAAGGACTGGAAGGATGATTACCACCTTTACCTTTAGCTTCTCCACCACCATGGGGATGGTCCACAGGATTCATCACCATACCTCTAACTGTAGGACGAATCCCTTTCCAACGAGTACGACCGGCTTTCCCAACAGAAATATTTTCATGCTGAGGATTACTTACCTGTCCA
>JAGRNM010000219.1 GCA_020440745.1 Deltaproteobacteria bacterium | reverse complement strand
CGTATGCTATTGATTTGGTAGAAAAAGTTAAACATCTTTTTTCTGTAGAAAATGTTGTATTTATTTTAGTGATGAATCAGGCTCAATTAGAAAGGTCTGTTTCTTGTGTTTATGGGCAGGGAATTGATGCTAGGACTTATCTTCAAAAGTTTATTAATTTAGAGATCCCTCTTCCTAAAAATCTTAAGTCTGAAATTGGTAATGATTATAAGAAATATTGTAATCTATTGGGAGAACGACATGGTTTAAGACCTTATGATGAAGACTACCTCATAAAAACCATAGCTCTTTTAGCAAAGCATTTTGAAGTTTCCTTGAGAGGATTAGAAAGAGTCTTTGCGCTTATGGTTATATTTTTTAGTTCAATTGATAATGATAAAAAACAAAGTAAATTTGCACCAGAAGTTTTAGCATTTTTGCTTTTTGTTAAGCTTAAAAATCCTCAACTTTACCTTAAACTTAAAAAAGGTGAGTCCAGTAGCGGGGAGGTAAAAGGTTTTCTTGATTTTGAATCTAAGTTAGAGATTAACCAAACTGAGGCTTTCGACTTACAAGAGGTGAGTAAGTGTGTTCAGGTTTTTGCTGCTTCGGAAAAAGAGTGGAGAGCTTTCCCTGAAGAGGAAAAAGATAAGGCTTATTTTGTTCGCTATAGATATATAATACACAGAAGCAGGACTGCTCTTATTCCTAATTACTGTGAACTTCTAGATTTAGCTAAGTTGGGAGTTAGTTAGGAGCTGCCTACCGATAGGCAGGGAGTTCGATCCTTATGAACAAAGAAAAGCTTATCAAAGAGCGCGTGCCTGTTTGGGAAGCCTTATCAGAATTATTTTTAGACCAGGATCTATCCGAGCAAGACTATCAGGCTGTAGCTAGCAAACTAGCGGCTAGTGTTTATTCCTTAAGTCAATTAAAAGAGATTTTACAAAAAGAAGTCTATCCTGCCTGTAAGTCTAATCTTAAGAATCCAGCGGGTGAGTGGAGAGGCTTTAGTCAAGATTGGATAAGACAACACATCGCTCCCCGCTTGGATAAGAAAGGGTGTTTAGATTTTTTAAGAGGGTGGGGTACTTTTGATAAGAAACAATGGAAAGAGATTGAGTCTAGAATAAAAGTAATTAGGAGCCTTAAAGACTAGTTTTATTTAGCTAGATTTAAAACTATGACTAAGTTAAAATCTTTAAGCTTGTGTGTCGAAAATCAAAAAATCTTTTTATCATTGGATCTGGTTTTACAAAGGCAATTTTTCCAAAAGCTCCTCTTAATAATGAATTGCTCCATGAGTTAATTAATCAAGGTCATGCTAGTTCTGTATTTAATAATCTGCATACGCAGTATAAGACAGACGATATAGAAGTTGCCCTAACAAAGCTTCACCTTGATAAGGCTTCTCAAGAAACCAGTAAAAAACAAATTGAAGGAGAGGTCTGTGCTGAGATTGGCAAATACTTTAAGACGTATACCGTCAATCAAGGCCTTATCGATAGAAAGCCTTGGCTAAAAAAAATTGTAGAGAAGGTCTTCCAAGCTGGAGATATTGTGATTAGTCTTAATTACGATTGTGTTCTTGAAGGTATTTTAGATCTTATTGGAAAATGGACTCCAAATGGCGGTTATGGAAATTGGATTACCAATCAAGAAAGTCATGAATTCTACAAAAGTCCTACTCAAATCCTAAAAATCCATGGGTCTTGTAGTTTTCAATATGCTCCATTTTGGGACAATCCAGATTCTGGTAGTATTGGTTTTCAATTATGTGAGGAGTTTTTTCCAAAATCAGGCAAAAACAAAGATTTTGGTATGCTCGATGGAAAAACTTATTTAATCGCGCCAAGCTACGTAAAAATCACAGCCGTTGGAATTAACTATTTAATGCTCGAGGCCTTAGAAGCTAGTGCGAAGGCCCAAAAATTAATCGTGATTGGTTCTTCTTTACGAGAGGAGGATGCTTTTCTAATGTTGCTTGTGAGCAATTTTTTTCACCAGAAAGACTGGGAAAAAAGAAAAATGATTATCCTTGGTCCAGACGCTGACAAAATTAAGGAAGCGATCAAGCAATTCTGGGGTGTTAAGATGGAAGATCGTATTAAAGCAATTAAAAGCTCCTTACAAGAGGCTACGGATCAATTAATAGAGAGTCTCTCCTAAACCATCATCCCTCATCCACCATAGAAACAAACATGCTTAGTAAGGCAAATGTTTTGGTCTGCCCTTGGATGGAGGCGATTGAGAGGATCCTTGAGGATGCTTAAAAAAAATGGGCTTTTATAGTCTTTGTCTTGTCAATACCATCCATCTTTAATAATGGTAAAAATATGAAAGCACTTATCTTTGATTTTAATGGTGTCATTGTGGATGACGAGCCCATTCACTTTGAGCTTTTTCAAAAAGTTTTGGCAGAAGAGGGGATTACTCTTAGCCACCAGGATTATTATGAACATTATTTGGGGATGGATGATTTTGGCTGTTTAAGAGTAGCTAGTCGTGATCAGGGAAAGCCTTTGAGTGAAGAAAAAATTCTAGAGCTTACAGAAAGAAAAAATCAATATTATCAAAAAGTCATGGAGGATAATCCTCCCTTTGTGCCTGGCGCTAAGGACTTTATCTTGCAAGCTGTACCTGATTTTGCTTTGGCTGTGGTCTCCGGAGCTTTAAAAAGAGAGATTGAAGACCTTTTAAGTAGACTTGAGCTGATTAAGTATTTTCCTGTTTTGGTGGCTGCAGAAGATGTGAAGCAGGGCAAACCCCATCCCGAGGGCTATTTAAAGGCTTTAAAACTTTTGCAAAAAGAGCATCCTAAGCTTAAGGCAGAAGACTGTTTGGTTTTTGAAGATTCTCCTTGGGGGTTGGAATCAGCCGAGGCTGCTGGCATGCCCAGGGTGGCTATCATGACTTCTTTTGCTAAAGAGGATTTAAATGGTGCCTTGGCTTATTTAAAAGATTTTAAAAACTTGCAAGTAAGAGATTTTATTAATTCCTTAAAATGAGCAAAAAACAAAAAAACAACTATCACGAAGGATCCATAAAAAATGAGTGGTGACAAAATTGTCTTAGATATCGAAACTCAAAGAACCTTTGACGAAGTCGGAGGGCGTAACTT
>JAGRNM010000218.1 GCA_020440745.1 Deltaproteobacteria bacterium | reverse complement strand
AAATTTTAAAGATATCAGGCTTTCTTAAATAAGAAATAAGTCGCTTTAGAGTCAAAATCTAAAGTATTTTTCATAAAACTTGCTTGAGAAGACTTAAAAATTAAGAGAGCCAAAGGCCTAATCGTCTTCTAGAAAAACCTTCTTACGATTTTCTCAAAGTAAGTTCCTATTTTGATTAAAGTTCTTAGTTCCTCTTCTTAAGTTCCCTTTCTTTATACAATTTTAAATCCAATGACTAAACTCGGATTGGATCGAGAAAGGGTAGAGACTTTACGTGACTTAGCGGAGGCGGTGGTCTCTCCTGTTTTTCACCTTATTGGACGTCATACTAGCGTCAGTATCGAAAGGGCTGTCTTAAGACTTTTAGGCTTAAGTGGTCCCAGCGATCAGGCTGCCCCTGAAATGGGACTGGGCTCCTACCCTTTAGTGAATGCGGTGGTAGACAGTCTAGGGCACAAACGCCTCCGTCGTGGTGCGGCTTATTGGATAGCCTTGGCTAAATTGCAATATCCTAAAGAAGACTTAAGGGACTTAAGTCTTAATTTAACCCGAGGCAAGATCAGTTGGGACCAATTGCCCGATAGGTCGCTTAAAGAAGTCGAACAAGTCTGTCAGGACCTACTCAAAGAACAGCTCACTCGTTTGCGATCTTTGAGGGATCGTAAAAAGTTAAGGCCTTTATGGCGAGGTTTAAAAGAACCCCTTAAAGCCCTAGCCTTGACTGCCTCAAATCTTGAGGAAGCCAAAGCCAAGGCAGAATTTTTAATGGCTGAAGGGGCTGAGTTGTTGTGGGTGCCTGCGTTGGAAGGTCAGTCTCTTTTAGAATATGTGCCTGAAGCCACTTTCTTAGAAGGAGAGTCGGGTTTTGCCAGCAATCAGGAATGCTTTCACACCTTTCAAGACCTTGCTTTAAATGCTCAAGCAAAAGAGACAGAAGACTTTCAGTTTTGGGGTTTTGCCTACGCTGCACAAGGGCTTTGTATGCCCGAGTTGAGTGTCTTGGCTGCACTGGAGGGAGTCACTTTTTTACAAGCAGAGGCCTTTCACGGCATCTTTTTTCGCTCGCTTCATCCTTTAAGACAGCTTGTGGATCAGCATTTTGTCAGGCGTTTGGCAGCTCTTTCTGGCATTACCTTAATGACGGGTTTTGATCAAAGTCTGCGTCCAGAGGAAAGTTTTGGAGATGCTTATGTTCATTTGGGGGTGGGACTCTTAAGCCAAGCTCTGGCCAAACGTAGTGGTTTGTCCGATAGCCTCTTGATGATGAACTGTCCTTGGGGTGAGTTAGGAGCCAGGGAAGAAGCCTGGGAGCTAGAGTGGTCTAAGGCTCAATTAATGAGAGAGGTTTTTTCCCGCAATCCTTTGGGCTTTTTTCCTAGTGAGTTTTTATCTTCTCAATCAAGATCTCCTTTGGAGCGAGAGTTTTTAATGGCTCATTTAATGTCTTTGCTTAGCTTGCCCAGTTTAGAATTTCTGGGTCATGGTTCTTTAAAAGGCACCAGTGTGGGTGAAGAATTAAGTTTTTTACATCGTAGTCAGTGGTCTTATGAAGTGCTTAAAAGTTTTAGAGAAGAAATTCTCTTTCAGGCCCATGGTAAAATCGCCAGGCGGGCTAGACAAATAGTGGATGACACTGTCCATTGGTTACAAAAATTAAAGCAAAGGGGCTTGGCAAGAGGTCTAGAAGAAGGAGCCTTTGCCAATGTTAAACGTTCGATGAGTCTTAGCTTGGGTTCAGAAGGCTTATTACAGAAGGATCGTTATTATTATAATCCTTTACAGTCTTATCTAGCCCCTAGAACACCCCGTGACACCCTTGAGGAGCAAACCCAAAAAGATCGTGAAACGCCTAAACGTCGTTCCAAACATGCTCCTCATCGGGCTAATCGTGGCAATCATCAGCGTCGTTCTTCTTCTTCTTCTTATAGTCGGGGTTCGGAATCCAGACGTAGACCTCCCCGTCCTTCTCGTGGTGCTTTGGAAGAAAAAAATCCTGTACCCAAACAGGAAGCAAAGCAAGAAATAGAAGAAAAGACCCCACTTCCAATACTTCAGGCAGACCAAGCCCCTGTAGAAAAAAAACCAGAAGAAATGCAGCCTTTGCCTCGTCGAGTATTAAACCAACCTCCTCCTACGCCTCATCAAGATCAGCCTATGGCCAAAACAGAAGAGGAAGCCAAGTCTTCTGGTTCGGAAATAAAACCTCCAGCAGACTTAAACCCTTTGCCTAGACGAAGCCTAAGAGTAAATCAGTCCGAGGAGTTGATGGTTGAAAAAGAGAAACCTCTAGACCCTTTGGAACATAAAGAAGGAAGTTGAAGATGGCTTTTTGGGATTTTTTAAAAACACAAGAACTAAGCCAGTGGAGTACTTGGCAAAAAAAGCCTAAACAACTTAAACCTTGGGGTTTTAGTCCTAACGATGGACTCCTCTACCTAGAGTTTTGTTTGCCTCGATTAGAGGACAAAGATGCCCTACAGACAGCCAAGGCCTATGTAGAAAAACTATCTTTAGACTGGGTGCGCGCTGAAAGTGTGGAAGATTTAGAGGCTTTAAGCCATTGGAGGGTTTTGGTGCGTTCTAAAAAAACCTTAAACGTCTCCAGTTTGCTTGGGTCAACTCCCCAAACAAGCCCTAGGCAAGGCCCTCCTTTAACCGTTGCCGCTTTGACCTTAGGCTCGGGAGATTCTTTAGCTTTAGAGAGGGTTTGGACGCGGGCAGGTTGTTGGGGAGAGGCAGGCTTAGAAGCCCGTCATGGCATTAGGCCTTTTGTTTTTAGACGGATTCAGAGTCTAGAACCCATTGTAGGAAAATTAATGCGTCTGAGAGTCAAATCCCTACTGATGACAGCCTCTCACCCTCAAGAAAAAGACCGAGAAAAGGCTTTGAAAGAGGCCTTAGAAGAACTAAGAAAATCCAGTAGTTCGGCCAAAAACCTAAGGGCGGTTGCGATTGCTTGGGATCTTAAGGCCGAACAGGCAAAGAAATGGGGTTATGTGGAGGGTTTTGACCAAAGGGCTAAACCCAGTGAGGTAGCAAAGGCATTAATACCTTAGTATTAATTTGGTATCATTAAAGAAGACTTCTGACAGACAAACAACTAAGAGTAAGCAATAAAATGGCA
>JAGRNM010000217.1 GCA_020440745.1 Deltaproteobacteria bacterium | reverse complement strand
ACTTTGCTTTTGCCTGCTTTTCCTAAGGATCTTGCGGTGCAAGCTCTTAACGAAACGATAAGTCGTTTGTTTATCTTAGGAGTCGAAGCCAACGGGGATTCGGTCTTAAGAGTGTTAGACTTTGATGGTACAACTTTAAGTGAACTTGAGGCTTCTCCAGTGACTTTGCCCAGTGGAGCTAATGTCAATTATAGCCATTTGATTTTAGAATCCGCTAATCATCGT
Organism: Deltaproteobacteria bacterium; assembly: GCA_020440745.1. Classification (GTDB taxonomy): domain Bacteria; phylum UBA10199; class UBA10199; order DSSB01; family DSSB01; genus JAGRNM01. The sequence goes on along the minus strand of JAGRNM010000217.1, from coordinate 2,907 downwards.
CTTTGGATTACCGAGCCCGATGCCAATCAAGTGCATCTTCTAAACACGAATGACTTAATCGTATCTTCGGGTTCTCCTTTGATGGTGGGATCTTTACCGCAAGATCTTAGTTGGGAGGGTGCCAGTGGTTTGGTGGCGGTAAGTCAAGCTGGAGAAACAGCCCTTAGTTTTATTAATACAACTAGCTTGGCAGTGACTTCAGTAGATCTGGGTTTTGCTACCCATCGTGTGGCTTTAGTGCCGGGTGCCAATGGAGAAGTAGCTTTAGTGGCTTTAGCCTTAGAGGAAAATCGCCTGGCGGTTTATCTTTTGGACTTAAACGATTTAAGCAATCCCAGCTTAATCTTAAATTTGTCTGCTCCTACTTTGAGTGAAGGAAGTTCTACTCTAATAACGGGGAGCTTAGATGAGGTAGAAGGCGTCCTTTTAGCCAACGGAAATCCTTTGGCGGCTGTCTCCCAATCTAGCGGAGATCTTTTATTATTAAGCTTTAGTAGTGACTTAAGCCAAGTCACTACTAGTCTTGTCAGCATAGGAGCCGGTAGTAGTGGGGAAGTGGCTTTTTTTGAAAACCTAGTTTACTCCACAGCCTTTGGGACAGGTGTGCTTAATATTGTAGATCCTGTGGGTCAGGTTTTGTTTGATCAGGTACCTTAAAATTTTTCTTTTAAAAAATTTTAAGGTTTTAAAATTTCTAAGGGACGGAAAGCTCCGCTATCGTCACGGGGGCCTTTATAGACGCTAATTCCAATGGGTGAACTAGCACCATCCGGTACAATGTAATAAGTCTGAGGATAATAATACTCTCGATAAGTAATCACTCGTCCTGCTTCCGTAGTTGTCGAACCCACTTCAGAAAGGATAGGGCCACTCTCTGCTCTGCTGCGTTTTGCTATTACATTAGTAGAACCAAACTTTCTTTTGTTAACTTTTTGCTCCACTCGGACTACTATGGTCGAGGTAGCTACTAAATCGTCAAACTCATGGCTTTGCTCTAGGATGGTATAACCAGAGCCTAGTTCTTCTTTTAATTGTTCTAAGGCCCTTTTTTTAAAGGGGCCCTCGCGGTAAACAGGACTTATTTTATGAAGCTTTCCTTCTACAAAACTGCCGTCGTCTAGTCGGAGGCGTACTCTCATGCCTGGTTTTGCCTCTTTGGCCACGCTTAAGGGTCCTCTCAAAGTTTTAACAGGAGGACTTTTGGGATGAGGGCTAGTAGGATGTTCTCCCTTAGGGTGGTGCCTAGGTCTTCTTGAAGAGGGCAAGAGATGGAATAGGCCTCTTACCCGATCGACAAGACGTTCCACTTTATAAAATTGATAAAGTGCCATCAAGACTCCCACGGCTCCTCCGCCAAAACTAAGTCCTAAGCTAGCAAGCTCGGCTAAACCTTTTCCTAAACGGCGACCTCCCTCAACGCTATCTAGGCTAAGTATTTCTGCAAAGTCCTCTGTTTGACTATAATGATAAGCTCCCTCTCCTAGACGGTAGAGGGCTTTACCCATGTGGTAGAGGCCTTCATCGTAATGACCCGCTACATTAGAACGGACACTTTGCCCTAGTTCGCTGTTCCAAATAGTCCCGGCTTGCTCCGGTAATTGACTAAAAAATTTTTTTGCCTTGGACCGTTTTTCGGCTAGCTCCCCGCCCAAGCCCAATACATCCACTGGATTAGGAGCCAGGCCAAAGAATTCCTTCACACTGCCTTCAGCGTTTAAAAGCTCTAGCCCCACGTAGCTGATGACTTCATAACCTGTATCCAGTTTATCATAGCTCCATTCCCCTACACCTTGGGCTACGGAAATACCTTTATCTAGGATTTTGGCAGCGGTACTACGACCATAATGTGACGTAAGCCGCTGATGGTCAGAAACCAGTTGGTCGTCTCTATAAATAGCCTCTATGACTGGAGGCAGATTTTGTCTTAGATACTCGTCTTGGGCTTTTTGATAGGCTGGAGAATCATTGAAGGGGTAAGGAGCATATTTCTTGTTGTTCGTGTTATGGCTTAAACGTCGATGGGTAGCCTTAGGCGTCAGGCCGTAGGACGGAAGTAAACCTTGGTTATAGTGATTTTCAAACTCAGTGATGAGATTTGCCTTAGCACTAGCAATGCGATCGGCCTTGGAGGAAGCCGTCATAAGCATGGACCTTTCTGAATTAAAGTACAGCCTTTACTGATATAAGTACTGGATATAGGCTTTGTACTTTTTACTTTTCCTGAGGCAGGTAACTAGTGGCTCATTTTTGTGAATTTTTACCCGTCTGACAAGTTTTTTTATTTAAATTAAACAATTTTTTTTTGACCATCTGTGTCAGGAAAGAAGAAGGTGTTGTTTTTTCTAGAAAAAAGGAGTTTTTTCTTTTTCTAAACTTTCTTCTAAAGATCCAGCGTCAGGATCTTCGTTGGGAAACTCAGGTTCTAAGTCTTGGTTTTCTTCTTGTGTATTTTTTCTGTCCAAAAAATGTGCTGCTTGTTCTTCTAAGTCTTCTCTTTCTTCTTGCAAGCCTTCATCGTGAAGTACTTCTTCGTCTATTTTGGTTTCTAGGTTGTTTTCCTTTTGCTTTGTATTGCTGTCTTGAGCAGGAGGGGAGTCCTGGGGAGTTTTAGACAAGAAAGTAGACTCTGTTTTTTCTAAAGGAAAGGCGATAGCTTCGCTAAAGACGCTGGTATTTTTACCCGGACTTTGAGTTAGGGCCACTAGATAGCTTTCTTTTTCTAAAAAACCGGGATTTTTAAATTCTAAAGTAAAAGAACCTTGTTTGGGACTTTGTTTTAAGGATCCCAAGGGATAATAAATATGTTTTTCTTTAGGGTTCCATAAATAAAGTTCTACACGACTTAAAGCTTCGACTTTTCCCTGAAGTTGAAAATTTTCTCCTAAGCGGAGGAGGTTATTTAAAATA
>JAGRNM010000216.1 GCA_020440745.1 Deltaproteobacteria bacterium | reverse complement strand
TATGCGAAGAATTTGCTCATAATTAGAAACACGGGCTTTTTGACTAGAAAGTTTATAAAGGTTGACCATTTCATCTAAGTTAACCAAAAAACCCTTATAGCCAGCTTGCCGAACAAAATAGCTCATCAGTTTAAAATGGTCATAAATATTAGCATCGTCGACAATAGTTCTAACTCCCAGAGCAGTACGGGCTTCTGTTTTGGTGGAAAACTCTCCTCTGAGCCAACGAACGGCATCAAGTTTAAGCTCTTCCTGATCCTTTTCATATCCCTGCCAATAGGCCGAAATGACCTTGGCAAAATCATATCCACCCACCATTTCCGTAAGGTGATTTAATCGCTCGGAAATCACCTCATGAACTGAAACTCCAGCATGGTCTGCTTGTCTTCTGGCCTCGGTAATAAAGCGCTCTACCACACTTGCCAAGGCATTCCCCTCTGGCTTGGTTCTAGTGGAAAGATTTCTCATGAGTTCAGCATAAAGATTTCGCGCTTGCCCTCCGGTAGCATGTAAACGCCTGTCTGGAGAAAGATCCCCATGAACCGTTACTAAACCCATTTCGAGAGCAATCGAGCGAATCAATTGCAGAAAAAAGCTTTTGCCAGACCCAAAATCCCCAATGATTATCCGAAAAGCAGAGCCTCCTTCGGATATCCTTTGAATATCTTTTAATAAAGCCTCTACTTCTTTAACTCGACCAACTTGAATATGTTGTAGGCCGGCACGTGGAGTCACCCCAGCCCGTAGGGACTGAATAATCGCTTCCCGTTCTTTAGGGCGTAGTTTTTTCTGAGTATTATTGGTCATGAATAATCTCCTTGGCAAGATTGACATCGATATAAATGGGCTCCCCATCATCGATAAGAGGGGCATTGGCATGATCAAAGGCCCATTCGTTTAAAACTTCCATCGCACCATCGACCATTAACCCAAGCTCATCGCAGATTTGATAAAAAGAGGATCGTTTCCAATTTTCTTGTAGAACTAGCCTATCTAGTAAATTCTGATGGGCTTGGTCTAGTCCGCTTAAGGGATTAGTAGATTCAACGAGCTTTTCTGAACTTAATCTGCTCCCAGCTTCTTCTTCCGACTGACCTTCAAAAATTTCTTCTAATACGCCTTTCACTTGCCGAGTTTCTTCCTGACGAAGTTTAATTAACTCTTCATTTAAGCTAAATCCCCTGGAAAGCTTTTTACCACTTGTAGAAGCTAGGTCTTTAGGAATTGAAAAACTCGCTTCTTCGTCTCGATGACTTATAACGACTGGTTCCGTTGCCGTGGTGGCTAGAGCATGAATATCCTTGGTAACCTGATCTTTATCTAAGCCAAGCGTGCTATATAATTTTTCTAGCTGCTTAATTTCTCTTGGGTCAATATATCCATCGGCATGGGCCACTGAAATTAGGATATGACTAATAGCTATTTTTTCTTCCAAACTCATACTCAAGAATTTTTTCTTAAGATCCGAAGTGCCTTGGCTGGTTCTTAGACACCAATATAGAAAGGCTTCCAGGGAGTCTTTTTCGATACTATTGAGTTCACGATTATCTTTTATTAAAAATTGTAGAGTCTTTTCTTCTGCTGGTGACAAGTCATTGTCAATTTGACTGACTATAGCTCCTAGACGAAGAATAATACTTATTCGACAAAACTCTCTCGAAGGTTGAAAGTCAACACCATGCCCCCTAGGAAAAATCACAACATGACCCTCTGGATTGATTTTAATATTATGGAAGCGGGTATCTGGAGCGATGCCAAATCCTATTTTTTCCATCACTTCAGCCAGATTTTTTGATTCTTTCTTATTAATTTCCACCGGCACGCTTTCTCCCAAGATTTTGTAAAGAGTGCCCGTGTCGAGTAAACTTGGAGCTTCGGAGGCAAGCTCAGAAAGCTCAAGCTTGGTTTGATGGAGCTTTGGAAATTGATTAAATAATTCTTGTGGCAATAGGGCTAAAGCATTTAAGGACTGCGGCTCATTGCCTTTGCGACCAAGGTAACGACTATAGGACTCTAGCTCAAGGGTACATTCTTCTACTAAGGAACTGATTTTTTTTAATGGACTCGTTAGGATAAAAGGATTGGGCAATTTGGGGAATTTAAGTTTCAAATCCCCTTTTAGCGAAGGGCTAGCCGAATGATACTCAAGCTTAAGCGGGGTTTTATTGGGCTTCACGATTAGGCCATCGCCAAACTTTTGTTGATAGCGGGTTTTAAAAAGACTTCGAAACTCCTTAGCACAACGTCTAGCCGGTGTCCTTAATCCAAACTCTGGATGAAGTATCAACCATTGCAGCATGATATCAACAGGTATGGGCTTATACTGAGCTACATATTGAGCTAAAACCACTTGGAAAGGCTCGGAGCAATAACGATCTTCAAAGTCAATGTAGTCAGGGATAGGCTTATCGCTTTGGTAAAGCACCCATTCCATGGCCAAAAAATTAGCAGCATAACCTCGAAAAGAACGATTGGACCCATAAATTTTTAGAAGTCGTTTTACTTCCTCAATAATATTTAAACGCTCCTCATCGGATATCCCTTCTCTCTGGCCATCCAAAAACAAGCGTCTCTCTAGACCATAAAAAAACAAAAAAACATAACCAATATTAGCTTCAGGTTCAGACCTTCCACTTGCCAGCCATTTTAAATAAGCACCACGACACTTGGGTGAAATACTGGCATACGCTGGCCAATAGCTTATTTCATCCCCAGCTTCCCAAGGATCGGCAGGAGAAACTTTTAGCTTTGGATTAATGAGGCAAGCATCGTTATTATACCCAGAGGTATCCAGCAATAACTCCCCCACATAAACCAGACCATCCTTAATAGGATAAGCTTGAACAGTAATAGACTGGGTCCAACCGTACCATTTGGCTGGTTTCCCACTTGGTTTATCCTCTTCAAAATAGACCAAATTTTCTATTTGCTTAATGGGTTTTTTCTGAAAAAAAAGGGCCTTAGCAACTCGATAGGCAACATAAAGAAGAAATAAGGCAATGAAAAGTTCCATAATAGCACTCCCCCAGCTACCGGAACCATTAATTTTATCTAAGGAAATTTAAGAACATCAGCAAAGTCTGGCATTACTATCAAATTTAGCATCCTTACTTTGCTAGCGTTTAAAGCGCAGCCTTTCGAATTCTTAA
>JAGRNM010000215.1 GCA_020440745.1 Deltaproteobacteria bacterium | reverse complement strand
TTAGTGTGCCTGATCAAGAAAAATTAATTAGTCTAGAACAAGCTGAAAGTTTTTTAAAAAAACATCAATCGATTGTAGTAAAGCCTGCGGATAACGAACAAGGTAGAGGTATTTCAGTGGATATTAGAACTTTAGAAGAATTAAAAAAGGCTCTTGATTGGGCAAAGGGTTATGCCTCTGAAATTCTTTTAGAATCCTATCATCCTGGTCAAGATTTACGAGTGGTGGTGATTCAGGGAGAGGTGGTAGCAGCTTCTATTAGAAAAATTCCTCAAATAGTGGGAGATGGACAGCATTCTGTTAAAGAATTGCTCAACTATTATAATCGTCGTCGTTTAGCAGCGACTCAGGGAGAGTCCAGTGTTCCTTTGGATGAAGAAACCCAGCGTTGTTTAAAAAGACAAGCGCTTCATTTAGACAGTGTTCTAGCTAAGGGGCAACTTGTTGATTTAAGAAAAACAGCCAACTTACACACCGGAGGCACTTTGCATGACGTTACTAAGTCTTTGCAGGCTCACTTAAAAAAAGTTTCTTTAAAGGCTGCTGAGATTTTGGAGATTCCTGTGGTGGGTTTAGATTTAATGATTAAAGACCCTTCTCAAGAGGACTATGTTTTAATTGAGGCCAATGAGAGAGTGGGCTTAGCCAATCACGCGCCTCAGCCTACTGCTGAAAAATTTATTGATTTTCTTTTTCCCCAAACTATTTTTAAAAACAAACAAGGATTTAGAGAAAACCATGAAGAAACTGATTATTGATCCCAATTATTTATTAAAAAATTTAAAGAAACTTTTAGAAGTGCCTTCTCCTACAGGTTATACTGATTCCATCGTGCATTGTGTAGGAGAAGAGTTGCAAAACTTAGGTGTCGAGTTTGAACTAACTAGGCGAGGAGGTATTAGGGCCACTTTAGAGGGAAAACAAAAAAGTCCAGACCGCGCTATTGTGGTGCATTTAGATACTATTGGCGCTATGGTCTCGGGCATTAAAGACAATGGTCGTCTTAGAGTAGCGCCGGTGGGTACTTGGTCTAGTCGTTTTGCTGAGGGAAGTCGTGTAACGGTTTTAGCCGATAAAAAAACCTTTCGTGGTACTTTACTACCTCTCAAAGCCTCAGGTCATCGTTTTAATGAAGAAGTGGATACTCAAGCTATTTCTTGGGACAATCTTGAATTGCGCTTGGATGAAGTAGCGGACTCTTTAAAAGAAGCTAAGGCCTTGGGGATAGAAATAGGACACTTTGTAGCGGTGGATCCTAATTATGAATACAATAAAAGTGGTTATATTAATGCTCGTAACTTAGATAATAAGGCGGGTGTGGCTCTGCTTTTGGCTGCTATTCAGGCTATTAAAGCAGAAGCTCTTCACCTACCGGTGGATTGTCATTTGCTTTTTACTATTAGTGAAGAAGTGGGTAGTGGAGCTTCTTCTATTTTGCATGGAGACATTGCCGAGATGGTCAGTATTGATAACTCCACACCCGCTCCTGATCAAAACTCTATAGAGCGGGGTATTACCATTTGTATGATGGACTCTTCTGGTCCTTTTGATTATCATTTGACCAAAAAATTAATTAAACTTTGCCAAGATCATTATTTGCCTTTTTCTCGGGATGTGTTTCGTTATTATCGTTGTGATGCAGCTAGTGCGATTGAATCGGGCAATGATATTCGTACAGCTTTGGCTTGTTTTGGTTTGGATTCTTCCCATGGTTATGAAAGAAGTCATATGGATTCTTTAGTGGCTTTAGCCGAGCTGATGACCCTTTATATGCAGAGTGCTCCTACCTTTAAAAGAGACAAAGAGGCTTTGGCGCCTTTTAAAGGTTTTCCTACTCAGCCAGCCGGTTCTTTTATTTAATAGTTTATGGTCCTTTGCCGTCTTCAAAAAATTCTTTCTCGCGCTGGTTTAGCCAGTCGTCGTGAGGCAGAAAAATTAATTCAAGAAGGAAGAGTCTTGGTTAATGATAAAGTAGTCCGCGACTTGGGTTTTAAAGCGGACCTTGAAAAAGACAAAATTTTTCTTGGTGATCAGTTGGTCGAGGTTTCTTCTGTCTATCATTATTATCTTTATTATAAGCCTAGGGGTTTGGTGGTGAGCAAAAAAGACGAGTTAGGCAGAGAGGGTATTTTTGATCGTTTAAAATTACCGCCAGAGATGAATGCGGTGGGGCGTTTGGATAAAGATAGTGAGGGACTTTTGCTTTTGAGTAACGATGGAGATTTTGTTTATCGTTATACTCATCCTAAGTTTGAGGTGCCTAAGGTTTATCAGGTAAAAATTTCTAGAGATTTACAAATAAAAGAAAGGGATCAATTATTAAAAGGCCTTATTTTGGACGGCCGGCCTGCTCCTCTCAGGAGAGTTAAGAAGATTAAAGCGCCAAAATTTGAATCCAAAGTAAGCACAATTGCTGGAGCTAGCTCCCGGGTTCTTCAAAAACAAAAAATAGATCATTGGATAGAACTGGAATTAATTGAAGGGCGTAATCGAGAGATTAGGCGTTTGATGGAGCTTTTGGGTATTGAGGTGATGCGGCTTATTAGGGTTAAGCATGGAGATTTTTCACTTAAGGCTATGAAACCAGGAGATTTGAAAGAAGTCACAATAAAAACTGGCCCCAGGGAGAGGGGGGGCCAGCATTGGTTCTTGACTTGAGCTTGTGGAATAAAGAACTAGATCTACTTTATTCTAGCCTTTTATAAGTGCTCTTTAATTTTTTTTAAGGTCAATGACACTCGCTTAAGCTTAAAATTGATAATAGACCTTGCAAAACTAGCAAGCACTTATAAAATTAATAGTTATACTACACCACTAGGAGTGAAAGGTATGGATCACCTTTTAAAGAATTAAGTAAAGAATTACAGAATCCTTACCCTCCTCGGTAACACCTATTATTATTCTAAAAAAGACTTAGGAAAGAGTAAATAGAGAAAATTTTTTTTAGTTTTAATGAGAACTTTGTTTTTGCGTTTTAAACTCTTGGGCCTTTTCACTTAAGCCGATTTTTTTGGCTTCTTCCACTTCGATTCCTTTTTCTTCTGCATATTTTCTTAAGTCTTGAGTAATCTCCATGCTACAAAACTTAGGGCCGCACATGGAGCAAAAGTGGGCTTCTTTAGCAGATTCACTAGGAAGGGTTTGGTCGTGCAAAGTACGAGC
>JAGRNM010000214.1 GCA_020440745.1 Deltaproteobacteria bacterium | reverse complement strand
GTAAGACTCAGACCAATAAAATGTCGCATAACCGACCAAGTACTATGGCTTTCTACTTTTTTAACTTCCTTAAACTTACTTAAAAAAATCCAAACCACCAAAAATCTCAAAAGTCCGGAACACAAAAACAAAGCGTAATAAACATAAGTCGATCCCTTAAATAAATCCAAAGTAGGCATCAAAAGAGTAAAGTCTACCTTAGAAAGCAATCCTCCCAAAAGGGCTCCCAAAAAAGTTCCCATATTACCCATAAAATTATAATAAGAAACACAGCGGGCTAATTTTTGAGGAGTCACCGAATCAAAAATATAATTAACCGCCGCCAAATTAAAACCCGCCCAAAACAAACCTCCCAAAGCTTGAAAAAGTAAAACCAGATAAAAATTTTGTGTCGTTAGCCACAAAAGAGGCAAAAAACCCACCGCAACACCCGTAATCTTTAAAACCTTAAAATTACCAAATCGATCTCCGATCAAACCCCAATTTTGAAAAGATAAAAATTGAAAAAAAAGACTACAAGCCAAGGCCGTGCTAAGTTCTAAATAAGAAAAGTGTAACTCCCTTAACATATAGGCCGTAAAAAAGGGACTGGCAATATTGGTCACCATTAATAAACTAAAGGCAAACAAAACAAAACGACCAAAATTATTGCCCACACTCTTTTTAAGAAAAGTCTTTAAAGAAAAATAATGTTCATGACCGGCCGCCTGATAAGGCGGTTCTTCCATTTTTGCCAAAAACCAAGCAGAAACCAACCTAGCCACAAAAGCTACTGTAAAAATAATTCCAAAACTCCAAAGAGCCCCTTGATCGGTAACATAATGCAAAATAAAACCCGCCAAAAGAAAAGCCACCATCTCTACAATAGTGCGGTATTGATTGCGTTTGCCAAAATAAGCCCCACGAATCTTGCTACTGACCAAGTCTCCCATCCAAGAATTCCACAAAGGAGCAATCAAATGAGAACTAGAATAATAAAGCACCGCCAAACAAATTAAAATCCAAGGACTTCTAAAATTTGTAGGCAAGATAAAAATAGGCAACCACAAAACAGCCTGAAACAAAGCTAAACGCAAAATAAAGGCCCGCCGTGAAGTCACCTTAATTAAACGATCAATCACCAATACCTGAGCAAAGGCTGCACATAACATGGGCAAAGAGGCTAATAGACCGATATAAAAATTACTAAAACCCAAAGCAATGGCAAAGGTAACAAGATAGGTCTCTCCCATGCCTAACATAACCGCATGGGCGCTACCGTCATAAATAGAGTAGTTTAGAGATCTAGAAAAAGCCGGTCGCATACAAAGTTTTAAGAGGAACCTTTTAAGAACTCTAGTTTATCCCCTTTTTTAAAACTCAGCCTAGCTTTTTTTACAAAAGTTTTTGACAAAGGTCTTTTTAAATTAAGCCTAATCAAATCCCCTCTCTTTAAATGAGGTAAACTTAATCCCTCTAAAGCATTCAAACGATAAAAACCCTTAAACCCACAAACCAAACTTTGCCTTTCTCTTCCCTGATGGATAGGATTGCTGACGACTAAAAAATCTTGAGGCAAAACCTTAGGCAAGTAACTTGGATCTTGACTAAGTAAAAGATAAGCCAGCTTAAGTCGACGATTATCCCGCTTAATCAAAACGCTTAAATCTTTAATAAAAGCGGGGGCTTCCCAATCCACATAAAAATGACACCAATCTCTAGGATGGGCCTCCAACATAGGACAAGCTTCTTGATGCAAACAAGGAGCCAAGACTTTAAAAGCCGTTTCTTTGATCCAAAGATCTCTCAAAAGCATCAGGTTTCTTGTAGGACGATGAAGAGCGGGTTCTATAATCATTAAAAGTCCTGAAGCTTTTAAAAGACCTTGGCAAAAAACACGCAAAGACTCATAAAGCTCAAAAGAATTTCTTACCCGACTTTCATTAAGAACATGATGAAAAAAAACCAAGTCATAAGCCTCTCTACTTTTAAAAGCATACAAATCCTGCTGAAAAGTTTTTATACTTATTTTTCCTTTTAAAGCTAAAGCCTCTGCGTATTTTTTAACTAAAGCCTCTCCGTCTTCCAAAATACCTTTATTATAATCTACTAAGTCGATCTCCACTGAGGCCTTTGGGTTTTCTTTTGCTAATTTAGCCAAAAAAGCCAAAGAAGCCGTTGCCGGTCCAGCGCCTAAATCTAAAAATCGATAATGGTCTTGTTTCCAAAAAATTGGAGGAATTTTTTCTAAAACATAAAAAGCCTTGGCGTAATTAATAGGCAAAAAATATAAGAGATAAGCCGAACGGAAAGGAGGTTTTTGTAAATAATTAAGCCTTCTTGCCGAGCGCTCGGAAGTAAAGGCCTCCGAAAGCTCCAATAAACCCGGCGCAAAAAAGCTTAAGCTTTGCATCTTAGAAAGACCTTGATTTTTAAACTTAAGCCTCAACCTAGACGGTACCAATTGTAGTACTTGTTCGTAGATCAACTCAGTCAACTCACTGGGAAATCGAAAGGCCATAAAATTACACTAGCATTAATTTAATTTTTTCTAAGTAGCCTTCCTAAATTACCCACCGTCACCCCAGCGATAAAATAAAGACAAGGCAGCCACTTAGCCACGCCAAAAAGAGTATTCTTAGGAGGCAGATAAGAAAAAACTTTTAAATAAACCAAAGTAACCTCGGTTATTGTCCCTAAAAAGGCACTCACCAAAGCCAAAAGAAAGCCTTGCCAAGTATGATCCAAAGCCCACCAAAGCACTAAACCTGCCAAAGCCAAAATAACCACTGCCCCCAAACCCTCTTGTCCTGGTAAATAGCCACTAACAATATAAAAGAATAAAAAATTAAAGACCCCCGCCCAAGCCCATAAAGGCTTAGTATCCACCGGCCTTGTCACCTTTCCCAAAAAAACATCCGAAGCCGGAATACTCAAACCCATCAATAAAGAAGCCGAACCAAACATCAAAGGTACCCACCAAGGAATAGCATCAAAAAAAAGAAAGGCATAAGCCCCTTCAGGATACTGAGTGGTTTGCGAAAGCAGGTGAAAATAATCCCCAACCGGAGCCAATAAAGCACCTAGGGCAAAAAGAATAATCAGTCTTTTCATGAACTTCTTGTAAACCTTTCTTCTTATCGATTGCAAAAAAAATTGCAAAAAAAATGCAAAAAACACCTTAACAAAAGCCAGCTTGACTTTATTACAAAA
>JAGRNM010000213.1 GCA_020440745.1 Deltaproteobacteria bacterium | reverse complement strand
TAGTTTTTTTTTTTTTTTTTTAACCTCTTTTAAAGAAGCGCAGCCTAAGTGTACTTTGACTTTTTCATAAAGAGAGTCTCTTTTAATCTCATTTAAAATATTTTCTAATTGTTTGGCTAAAGAGTATTTTCTGTTTTTAGAAGGATTTTGACATAATTTAGCAAAAGAATTGCCGCTGAGGCGAAAGGTCTTTTCTGTATCCGAGTCTAGATTAACAAGGCTCTCGCTAAATAATTTAAGTAAATCATTTCCTATGCTGTGTCCATGTTCTTCGTTGATTTTGCTTAAACCTTCTAGTTCGATCAAAAATAACTGGGCCTCGGGTAAAAATTTTGGAAAATCGAGTTCCATACTGGATAGTTTTTCCTGAAAAGCACGGCGATTAGGGATCTGGGTAAGAGTATCTTGAGAAACTAGTTTGAGCGAACGCTCAAGGTTGGTTTTTAGATGTTTTAAAGTATGACTGACAACAGAGGACTTACCTTTTTCTAAAAAAACATAAGATAAATCTTTAAACAAACGAAAAGCCATATAAAGTAATAAGCCAGCGCTAGAAAAACTAAGAAGACTAATGCCTTGGTAGATGCCAAAACTGATTAAAGCTTCGTAAATTCCTATAAAAAAGAATAAGAAAAAAGCTGAAAAAGAATAGGGATCTTTCTTGCGATGTCTTAACCAAAAAAAACTTAAATAAAACCCATGAATAACAGCCCAGCTAATACTGACTAAGGGAGCTAGGCCTGGAGTGGCGTGACTTTGTATTAAAGGTTTTTCAAAAAATTTAAGAAAATAAAAATGAACTTCTCCAGTAACTAAAGCCCCTTTTAAGGGAAAGGTAGCTAAACAGATTAGTCCCACCAAGGGGTAATAATATAAAAAATATTTTTGATGAATTTTTAAAAGCTGACTAAAAAATATCATGGCAAATACTGAAGTCAGTATACCAAAGATCCAATGATAGTGACTCCACTGTATAATAAAGTCTTCTTCATAGGCTGGATAAATGATGCTAGAGCTAAGAGAAAAGCCTCCAATACTGAGACAGCTTAGGCTAAAAAATAAATGAAGCAGAAATTGTTTGCTCCTTTTTCTTAAATAAAAACTAAAAATAAGAAAAAAGAAACCTGTCCATAGTAAGATGATTCCCACTAAGAGGTAAGGCCAGGAGCTTTGTAGTAAATAAGTTCCGCCCATGAAAACCCCTCTAAACCGCAAAAGATTTTTTTTCTTTATTGTTTGAAACTCTAAAAGATTTTAAAAAAGACTAAAATCAAAAGCCCCTTTTGTTAAACCCGTCTCTTTATTTTAACAATAAAAGCCAGTCGTTTTTAGACTAAAAACAAAATTAGGATAAAAAAATAAAAACTTATGATTTTAATAGCTTAAGCTCTGTTTGGAGTGAGTTGGCTTTATTTATTTTGTTGTTAAACAAAAAAATAAATAAAAAGGGCCATGGATTAATAGACCATGACCCTTTTTTTCTAGCAGGATTGCCTTGCTAGTTTGGGGAGATACTTTATTAAGTACCTAGATAGATAAGAGGCTTTCACAAGGACTATCGTCGTCGATTAGGTTCTCTAGGTTTTCATAATCGCCACCTAAAAATTCATTAGGACCCTCTGCGAGGCAAGTGTCTTCCATGTTTTCTAGTTCCGTCATACAAGCCTCCCAAGCTTCGTGATTCATCACAATAGTGTCGTCATAGATGCCGGCATAGACTTGTTTGATGTTTAAAGAAATCCCTTCTTCTAGTCCTAGTTCGTCAAGGACTTGATCTGTCGTCACGCTACCCATACTTTCTGCGCAATCGTTATAAGTGGTTAAGCTGTCACATTGGGCAGCAGTAATACAGAGTTGGTTGGCTAAACTCTCAAAGCGTACCGCTTCTTCAGGGCTAGCTTTAAGCCTAAGAGGACTTAAGATTAGTAGGGCTAGTAAGATTAATACATGGCTTTTCATTTTTATTCTCCATTTTTTGTTTTGGGGTTTAGGCTTTAATTTAAAAAATTAAAGCATCCTTAACTTAGGAGAATAGATTTTAGGCTTCAAGCTTTGTCTTTAATTTTATAGTTTTTTCGTTTTCTTAAAGAAAACAAATTTTTATCAAAATTAAATTTAAAAAATTAATAAACTTGAAAAGAATAAATAGGCTCACCTTCTGGACTAAGTTTGACAGGTTCTAAGGAACCCTCTAAGTCGATGCCATAAATGGAGTCTCTAATAAAATCTCCACTGATAACGGCTTCTCCCTCTTTAAAAGTATTAAATAGGAAAAAATAAGCAGTTTGAGGAGAATTGGAGCGTCCTTCTTTCCAGCTGTCTTGAGGATAATTAATGACTTTAGCTTGGCTAATAGCCTCGGCTTCACCCAAGGGATTTTGGTTAAGATCGGGATAATCCAGGGCTGCTCTTTCATAAAAAGTGTAGTTGCCAGTGTTTTCTGTATAAAGCAATTGTAAGCCATTTTTATGACGGAGTAGTTGAGTGTTTTCTGCAAAGTCTAGATTAAAGTATTGTACCTGATAGCTGCTTAGATCAATGGGATTTTCTGCTTGAGTACCGGAACTAATATTTATGGCATAGTTTTCTTCCGATCCAAAGGGACTAAAAAATAAGATCTCTTCTTGTGGGTCATAGTTGGTATAATCGACTAGAACATCCAAACTAAGCAATTGAGGAGCGCTTAAACCAGGATCGGGATCTAGGTTAATTCGGTAAAGATCTCCTGTATAAGTATAATAAAGGCGACTAGATTCTAGATTAAAGGCCAAATTATTGGATCCATTTCCGGGAGGAAAGGTGTTTGAAAAAGCAGGATTGGCCACTAAGTCTGTATGAACCTTAAGTGCTGGATCGGGAAGGGCTGGGTTGCTGATGTCTACCCAGTAGAGTTCGATAACATTGTCCACATCTTGGTCAGCTCCGTAAACTACTTTGTTGCTATCAGGGCTGACTTGATAACCGCTAATAACAGAAGTGCCCACGGCATTAATGGGTCCACTGAGTAGTTGGCTTAGTCCTACCGATGGGAAATTGGCTACTTCTACCATAAAAAGACCGGCTTGGGTGTAGCCAGGATTAATAGGGCTGATAAAAAATAATTTTTCTTTATCGGGGCTTAAACGCATTTCATAGATCCAACCGTTAAAAGAAGCCGTGACAATTTGGGGAGCGCCCAGACTATCTAGATGATGGATATCCACCACAAAAATCGAGGCGCTGCTGGC
>JAGRNM010000212.1 GCA_020440745.1 Deltaproteobacteria bacterium | reverse complement strand
TTCTTTTAATTTTTCTCTTTTATCCATAGTTTTCCTAATTAATTTTTAACCAGTTTAAAACATCCTCGTAGACTTCTTCTTTTCCCAAATCATGGAGACATTCATGATAAAAACCTGAATACAATTTAAGCTTTTTTTCTTTAATACTTAAGCCTTCATAAAAGAGTTTACTCCCCTCCACGCTAACTATTTTATCGTCTGTTCCATGAAAAATAAAAGTAGGCACTTTGATCCAAGGGGCCAGGCTTAAGACTTCCTCTAAATTATCCAAAATCATGGCTCCCAGTCTTAAAGTAATATTTTTTTCGATAAGAGGATCTTTTTTATAGCTTTCTACCACCTTAGGATCTCGACTAATATGCTCAGGGTTGACTTCGTTATTAATAGAAAAAGTAGGCAAGAGATAAGAAAAAAGCCTTCCTAAATGTTTTTTGGCCAATCCTATTTCCATAGCCAGTTTAAGGTTAGGAGCAGAAAGCACGACAGAACGCACTTTGTTAGGGTAATTTTTTAAAAAATTGACCGCAACTTGACCTCCAAAACTATGGGCAATGAGATAGGGCTTTTTAAATCCAGAGTCTCTTTCTACAAAATCAACCATATGACCCATGTCTTCGTAAAGGTCCGAAAAACGATCCACGTAGGCACGCCGCCCCGGCGTCTTACCATGACCTCGATGATCATAACGGTAGACTTGATATGATTTTTCATTGAGATAAGCTGAGATGTCTTCGTAGCGGCCACAGTGTTCTCCCAAACCGTGAGCCATTAAAATGGCTCCTTTTGATTTTTTAGGGCCGCTTACACGGTAATAAAGATCCTGCCCGTCGGGCATACTTACAAAACCTTCTTGATAATTAGTGCTCATTTAAAATTCTCCCAAGTTTTCTTTAGCTAAATAACCACGCTCTCCTTCAGAGGTTTCTACTAAAGCATAATAGGCATCTTGTTTTAAGACTTTTAACCTCTGCCCTTCGTGAACACTAGCTAAAATTTCTGCATCTCCTATAGGATCTTTTTTAAGCCCAGCTTTTTTAACCACCACTAAAGCCTGATGAGTAAAAGAAACATAAGAAAAAAGCTGAAAAGAGCTTAAAAGAAAAATAAAGGTGAGGCTTAAGCTAATCCAATGGGAGATTTCTTTTTTAAAGAGCTTTAAAAATAAATAAGCAAAAAAAGCTAAACTAGACAGAGCAAAGAACCAAAGAGCTTGGTCGCGACTTAGATAAAGACGCCACCAAGGAAAAAAATCTAAGCTCTTTAAAAAATCGTTTTGAGGCAAGCCTAAGGATTGCTCTAAAATCTCGATACCTGGTTTTAAATGAGGGTCTCCTTTATCAAAACTCCTAGCTTTATAAAGAGCGGCTAGGCTTTTCCCCTTTTCTCCTAGATGCCAATAAGCCTGAGCTCGATTGTAGTGGAGATTAAGGTTGTCAAAACCTAATTGGTATAAGTCCTCCCAAAGTTGAGCTGCTTTTTGATAATCCCCTGCCTGAAAAGCAGTTTTAGCCTGCTCTGCTAAAACACTTGGAGTATCGGCCTTAACTTTTAAAGAAAAGCTTAAAGCACTTATTAAAATAATTAGAATAAAAAATTTATTTTTCATTTTAATCAATTTTTTTCTCTATTTGTCGCATCAAAGGTAAAATCTTAGTCATTAAAGACTTCCAATCTTCTTTAACCAAGCCTGGTGCGTATTGCATATACTCTATATTTTTTAAGGAAGTTTCTAATGTTTCTAATTCTTCCTTAGCGAGTCCTTTTTCTCTTAAAAAACTACTTAACTCTTGAGCCGTCATGGCCTCAGCCTTGATCTTAAAACGATCGCTAAAATAATTTTTAATGGCTAGGCTTAAGTCTTCTTCTTGACCTTCCTTAAGTTCTTTAAGTCTAGATTTTAGATTTCTAAAAGCCTGAGAACGTCGTTTGTCTTTTTCACTTAAAGAAGCCCTCTTTTTTAAAAGCCTTATTAGAATAAAGAAAAAGTATAAAAGAGGGCCCAAAGCGGCTAAGCCCCATGCCAAAAGATTATTTTTTTTAAAAAGAGAATCCTCTTTTAAAACATCTCCCTGAAGTCTATCAAAGATCTCCTCAGGAGGAGGAAGGGCACCATTGTTTTCTAAGCCTGCACTAACTAAGGCCTCGTCTTTATTGCCTTCCCCTACTTTAAAGGCCCAGCTAGGTCTCTCTAAGCTCTCATAGCTTTCGGTTTTGGTATTAAAATAAAAGAACTCAGGCACTTTTAAATTAAAATCACCCTCTTTTTGAGCCACTAAGGCATAATCAAATACTTTAGTACCACCCAAACCCCTCGGACTCTTTTTAACATTTAATTGAGGTGTGGAAGGATAACTTTTAAAACCTTCGATTTCCCAATCCGGCAGTTTGGCAGCCGATAAATTACCTTTACCTTCAATGGTTAAACGGAGCTCAGCGCTGTCCCCTACTTTTAAATTTTCTCCTTTAAACTCTCCTTCTAAACTAAAATTTTCTCCTACAAGACCAATAAAGTTGGGAGGAGCTGGTGGTAGGGCTTTGACTTGGATATTAATATTGTCCGAGACCCACTCCTGATCTTCCCACTGGGTAGGTCCGGGAAAATTAAAAAAAGGACTATTAAAAGGATTATTAGATGGCCTAGCCACCGGCGCATTGGCACTGACGCGGATTTGCCCTGTTTTTAAAGTGCCAGCTTTAAGAGGGTATAAAGCGCTTTTCCATTCCACAACTAAGTATTTTCTACCATCCAATTGGGTTTCATAACGTCTTTCGTTGTGCAGCTCTTCACGAATAAACTCTCCCAATTCGGGCGCCTTATAGCTGGCTTCTCTTAGGCTTACAGCAGAATATAGTCTTAGAGTAAAAATAACTTCTTCTCCTACATAAGCCGAGGTCTTATCTACGCTAGCTTTTAAAAAAGTATCAGGATTGCCCTGAGAAGGATTAGGGGCAGTCCTAGGAGGAGAAGACCAAGGTGGATTAGGCATGGGTGTAGGGATAGGTTGACTTAAGACAGGTGGTGGATTGACCTGTGTCTGAGCACTGTTGTCCACTACTTTTATCTGAATAGGGCCTGCTTTAAGTTCCTTACCCTCAATATAAGTTGTCACGGGCCCTAATTTAAAGGTGCCGATTTTTTTTGGACTTAAAGTGTACTCAAAGCTTTTAGTGACCGACATTTCGCCATTAACAATTTCAATAGAATTTCCCTGAGAACGACTAATGACCTC
>JAGRNM010000211.1 GCA_020440745.1 Deltaproteobacteria bacterium | reverse complement strand
AAGAAAGAGAGCTTTTATTTAGCTTAGTTGTGGGCTTTGTTCATGTTTTGCCTTGCTTAATTTTTCTCTCTTACGTTAGGCGCTGGAGGCATGATTACCGTAAAACGGCCTCAATTAAACTTTTTTGAACGTCTTTATCTGGGTGCTCTTTTTAAAGGGATGTTCATTACTTTAAGGCATGCTTTAGCCAATTTATTTAGCCAAAAACACATTATCACTTATGAGTACCCTGAGATTAAAAAACCTATTCCAGAAGATTACCGAGCAGAGCACCGTCTGATGCAGCGTCCTGATGGTAGCCCCCGTTGTACGGCCTGTATGCTTTGTGCCACTGCCTGCCCTGCTAATTGTATCGAAATTGTAGCCGCTGAGCACGAAGACCCTAGGGTGGAAAAGTATCCAGCTGTTTATAATATTAATCTCTTGCGTTGTATTTATTGTTCTTTATGCGTTGAGGCCTGTCCTTGTGATGCTATTCGTATGGACACCAAAAAAATTGAGCAAGCTGGTTATAGTCGAGAACACTTTATTGTAGATAAGGATTATCTACTTCATAATCATCCTGAGGATCGTAGTCCTTATTCTATTGCGCTTTATTAAATGTCTTTGGATGCCAAGATTTCCTTTTGGTCTTGTTTGAGTAGGGGCATAAGACGACTTTGTCCTCACTGCGGCCAAGCCAAACTCTTTAGATCTTTTTATCGCTTAAATAAAAAATGTCCCCATTGTCAGGAGGTCTTAGAAAAAGACCCCATGGATACTTTGGGTTTGATGTATATCAGCACGGCCTTTTTTACGGGCTTGGGTTTTTTTATTATGTTTTGGCTTTTGCCTTTAGAGGCAAGATGGCTTAGGATTGGAGTTGCTTCTGGAGTAGTGCTTTTAATTTTTTTAACACTACCTTTTAGAAAAGCTTTAGCCATTGCTTTGACTTATTATATGGAAAAATCTTGGCGTTGAGCTTTGTTAATCAAAAACTACAGTTTTTTACATACTGATTAATTTGATGATCTCTTGATCCATAGGAAAAATATTCATGAAATCAATTCCCATTACTTTAATTGAAGGTGACGGCATTGGCCCTGAGATAGCCTCTGTTATGAAAAAAGTGGCCCAAGCCACTCAACTGTCCCTGGTTTTTGAGCCTGCTTTAGCCGGTCAGGCTGCCTTAGAAGCCTATGCCGAGCTTTTGCCAGATCGGACTTTAAAACAGATTAAACAAAACAAGGTGGCGCTTAAAGGTCCTTTGACGACTCCAGTAGGAAAAGGTTTTCGATCGATTAATGTCTTATTAAGAAAAACCTTAAAGCTTTTTGCCAACGTCAGGCCCGTGCGCTCCATTCCCCAAATTAGTCCCTACCAAGGAGTGGATTTGGTCATTATGCGAGAAAATACCGAAGACCTCTATGCGGGTATCGAGCACGAAATTGCCCCAGGGGTGGTGGAGTCTATTAAAGTCATTACTCGAGTTGCTTCTACTAGAATTGCACAATACGCCTTTGAATATGCCATGAAAAACGGTCGTAAAAGAGTCACGTCTATTCATAAGGCTAATATTATGAAGCTTAGTGATGGGCTTTTTTTGGAGTGTGCCCGCAAAGTCTCTAAGGCTTATCCTAAGATTCAATACGATGAGCTGATTGTAGACAATGCCTGCATGCAACTAGTGAGCAAACCTCAACAATTTGATGTGTTACTTTTAGAAAATCTCTACGGTGATATTGTTTCTGACTTGGCAGCAGGCTTGGTGGGAGGTTTGGGATTGGTGCCCGGTGCCAATATAGGTAAAAAGTGTGCAATTTTTGAGTCAGTTCATGGTTCGGCTCCTGACATTGCAGGGCAGGGCAAGGCTAATCCTACGGCAATGATTTTAACTTTTGCTATGATGCTAGAGTACTTAGGAAAGGGGAAAGTGGCTAAGCAAGTCGAGGCAGCAGTCTTTAAAACTTTAGCCAATAAGCGTTTTCGTACTCCGGACTTAGGAGGTAGGGCTAGTACCGAAGAGCTAGGAGAGGCGGTGGTTAGAGCGCTTTAAACTCAAAGGTTTAGATTTTATGAAAAAAGCTCCTTTAGTTTTTTTAATGGTTTTCTTGTTTGCTTTGCCTGCTTGGGCTGTGGAGCGCTGTGACCATGGAGTTAATTTTGCCAACGGGAGCACCTATAAAAATTACACGGGCCCCGTTACTTGCAGGGACAAGGATACGGGAAAGATTACAAGAACCATCGAATTAAAGTCCGGTAAGCGCCATGGGGTTTATCGGTTTTATAATCCTATTAAAGGGCATTTATCCCTAGAAGAATTTTACCTAGATGGCAAAAGACACGGGCTTAGAACAGAGTACAATTATGAGGACGGTAAGCTTCAGGCAGAAATCCCTTATGAGGCAGGAGAAAAAAAAGGCGTCTCTAAGTCTTATTATCCCTCTGGCAGGCTAAGGAGTTTAACAGCCAATCAACCGGGGAGAAAAGGAACTTCAGTGAGTTACAATCCCCAAGGTCAGTTAATGAAGCTTCGTTGTGCTGAGCTTTCCGTAGTGCCTGAAGATAGAAAGTGGTGTGGTTTTACTTCTCAATCGGTGGCGGTCAAACTTTATACTCATCAAGGCAAGCTTAAAGAAATTCGTCGTTACCGCAAAGGCAAGTCCCATGGTCGTCAAGAATTTTACCATAATGACGGCAAGCTCTCTAGTGTGCGTTATTATCAAGACGGCAAACCCACTAGTGACCGAGAAAATTATAACAAAGATGGCAAAATGATAGAGTCCTACGTTAAAAAAGACGGAGTCTATCAAGAATTTTATTCTCAGGGTCTATTAAAGAGAGAGGTCTTTTTTACTAAAGACAAGCAGCCAGAAAGAGAAATTTATTATTATCAAAACGGCCATAAAAAAAAGGAACTAGAGTATTTGGGGAAAAGTTTGGTGGTAGAGCGTGATTATTATGATTCCGGTATTTTATCGGCTTCTGGAAAATTAAAATTTTTAGATCAAGAAGAGACCATGCCTATCGGTACTTGGAAATATTATCGAGAAGACAGCTCCTTAGACTTTGAAGCAGTCTACGAAGAGGGCAAAATCGCAGAGAAACATCTCTATGACGAACTTGGGGAACTAGAAAAAACAGAAGCCTTTTATCCCGACGGTTCTAAAAAATACGAAAAAATCCATCGCACTAAAGTAAGCTACTAATTTTTTTTAAAGAGCTTAAATTCTATTTGCTTAAAAAGCCCACTTTATTTAGCCAA
>JAGRNM010000210.1 GCA_020440745.1 Deltaproteobacteria bacterium | reverse complement strand
CTAAAAAATTCTAGCTTCTTCTCTATATTTTTAAAGAGCTCGCCCCGATCAATCACTTTACCCTCTTTAATCTCCTTCTCCCCTTGGCTCACCAACTTAAACATAGCCAAAGCAGCCTTCATCACATCATAACTCTCTACGCAAGCTTAGAAATAGATTTTGTATCTTCTTTAAACTTTATAAAAAATCTACAGTCTTACTTTAGTACTAAATCTAGTCTTCCTAAACAGATGTAAAAAATTTAGACAGACCAAAAATAAGTTATTTAATCTATAGCTAACCCACCAAAAACTCCCCCATCACTTCCTGACTAAAACGCAAACCTTCGTGATTAAGCCAAAAGCGGTCTTTGTCTTTTTCAATCCAGCCTCTTTTTTGATATTTTTCTAAAATCTTTATAAAATCCTGGGGAAAAGGCTCTTTAAAATGTTTTTCATAAAGGCTTTGAGTACTTCCTTGGGTTTTTCTTAAGGCCATCATAAAAAACTCAGCCCTTGCCTGTTCAAGACTGATCAGTTCTAGGTCCCAAGTACTAGCCTCATCAGCATGCTTGGCATAAGCTAGCCAGTCCTTTTTTTTATTAAATCTTAAACCATAGAAATCTTTATTTTCTAACTTCCAAAAACTCTTGGCCTCTTCACTTAATTGATCCTTTTTTAAAAAACCCACCGCTCCAGGCCCCAAACCTAAAAAGTTTTCGTAATTCCAATAGACCAAATTATGCTTACACTCCTCTCCAGGTTTAGCATAATTACTAATCTCATAACGACGAAGTCCCCGACTTTCACAAAAAGTCTGCAAAGTCTCTTCCATCTGTATAGTTATTTCTTCTTGAGGTAAATTTAATTGACCTTGTTGGTACCAACGATAAAAGGGAGTCGCTTTTTCAACGATTAATTCATAGGCACTTAAATGGGAAAAATCAAAATCCTGAATACCTTTTAAAGTAGCTTCAAAACTTTTTAAAGTCTGCCTCGGCAATCCATACATGAGATCCAAACTATAGTTAGTAAAACCAGCCTCCGAGACCGCTTGGAGCGTTTGCAAAGCCTCCTCTCCACTATGCCCTCGACCAAGAAGTTTTAAAACTTGCTCATCTAAACTTTGTAGCCCCATGGAAATCCGATGAATACCCGATTGCCTAAAGGCCCGTAATTTTTCTAAGCCTGCGGTCTTAGGATTAAGCTCTAAAGTAATTTCTACTTCTGAGGAAAAAGGAACTAGGCTCTTTAAATAAGCTAAAATCTCTTCCACCCCCTCAGGGCTCAAAAGACTGGGCGTCCCTCCACCAAAAAAAATAGTCTTAATCGGCGACTTAGCCTGCTGATGAAGCCACGAACTCCAAAGAGAGATTTCTCTTTTTAAGCCTTTTAAAAAAGCCTTCTCTGGCAGGGACTTATCTTCCCAAGGCAAAGAATAAAAGTCGCAATAATGGCACTTAGTTAGGCAAAAAGGAATATGAAGATAAATAGATGACACGGTAAGTCTAAATTAAATGATAGAGGAAACTTGCTATTCAACTGCTCCTTCAT
The DNA here is from genome assembly GCA_020440745.1 of Deltaproteobacteria bacterium. GTDB lineage: Bacteria > UBA10199 > UBA10199 > DSSB01 > DSSB01 > JAGRNM01. The sequence continues at coordinate 1,713 of JAGRNM010000210.1, read as the reverse complement.
TAGGATCGCTTCTTAAAGAAGACAAGTTTAAAGAGAGGGACTTTAAGCATGCTCGCGGAGACTATCAAAGAACTACTCAATGTAGACCAAAATCGCGCTTTTCAGGGAAGCGGCAATAAAGAAGCTATCGTTATTAGTATTTGTAGTCAAAAAGGAGGCGTGGGAAAGACTACTAGTACGGTTAATCTTGGAGCAAGCCTTGCGGCTTTTTTTGATAAAAAAACCTTACTGATTGACTTAGACCCTCAAGGTCATGTGCATAAGTCCTTAGGAGCCCTCATCCCCAATGGGGTAGAGTACCGGCCTCTTTCTAGCTTGCTTTTAAAAAAACGCAGTGATCTTTTAGATGGTGTCTTACCCACGGAAGAAAAAAATCTCTTTATTACTCCAGGTGATAAAGAACTTATCGAAGCTGAAGGTCTCTTAAGTAATAAAATCGGCAAAGAATTAATCTTAAGAGATACCCTAAAAGCGGCTCGACGTCATTTTGATTTTATTTTAATCGATTGTCCTCCCAACTTGGGCAATCTTACTTTAAACGCACTAGCCGCTTGTGACTATTGTCTACTTCCTTCGGAAATGAGTGTTTTAGCCTTTGAAGGAGTCCATGACTTAGTGGAAACTTTAGACACTGTTCAAGAACGGATTAATCCTGAGCTACAACTTTTGGGTGTTTTTTTTACCCGTGTGGATGGCCGCAATATTAAAATGAATGAAATTATTGAAAGTCAGATGAAGCAATTTTTTACCGGCAAGGTACTTAAAAATCGCATTCCAATTAATACCGACCTTAATAAATCCCAATTAGAAGGAAGACCGGTTTTTCATAACTATCCTAGGAGTACTGGCTCTCAAAACTATCAAGCACTAGCCCAAGAAGTTTTAAGTAAATTAAAAAAACTTCATCATAAAATAGACAAAAAAACCAAGTCCTCGTCGGATCAAACCTTCAAAAAAGCTAGTTAAATTATTTACCTCTTAAGTTCTAAGAAGAAAAAAAATAAAAGACCCTATGCAAAAGCTCTTTTTTTTATTCTCTATTTTAGCCTTGAGCATTTTTTCTTTAAAGCCAAACCACGCCAAAGAAGAGACTAGTCTTTTTGAAGAAAAAATTTTTACAGTCACTAGCGAACAAGACTATATTAAAAAAGGCACCCTACGCTGGGCTATTTTGGAGGCTAAAGCTTGGCGTCAAGGACATCCTTTTAGCAAGGTGCGTATTCGCTTTGATGCTTCTGTCAAACGTTTAAGAATCAGCCAAGGGCCTTTGCCTGACCTTGAATCTGGCATGACCACTCTAGACTGCAGCCACCCCGAAGGACGGGTGCTTTTAGAAGGTTATTCGGAAGATATTTTAACTAAAGCCGACTTAGGATTAAGGATAAGCAGCTCAGGCAATACTATTCTCTCTTGTCATTGGACTGGCTTTCACCAAGGAGCCATAGAAATCTTGGCTCCTCGCAATCAAATCTACAATAATGTCTTTGGTTATGATCCCCAATATGAAGAATCCAAAGCTTTAGGCAACTTACGTTATGGCGAGCCTAAACCCAACCGGGGAGCAGGTTTATTGTTAGGAGAAGGTGCTTGGGCCTCTCATATTGAAAACAATCATTTTGTAGCCCTTGGTGCCAGCGGTATCCTTTTAAAAAATCGAGTGGGTGGAGAAAATCAATTTTTTAAAAATTATTTTTTCCAGAATCAAGCCGAACC
>JAGRNM010000020.1 GCA_020440745.1 Deltaproteobacteria bacterium | reverse complement strand
AAAACTTGCCTTAAGGCCCCTGCCCACTCTCCCGTAGTCACACCCGCATGGGCAGCCTTAATCGAGACGGGCATAATGTTATCTCCAGACTCAGCAGCCTTTTTTAAATGTTCTAAAGCTTGATTGACTTTATCTTGGTCCCTAGAGGCACGAAATTTTTTTAAGCGTTCAATCTGTTCACGCTCAGCAGATTCATCGACCTTAAGAATACCTTCATCCATGCCACTAGTCAGAGGTGACGGAGCTGTTTCTTGATAACAATTAAGACCAATCACAGGCTGCTCACCAGACTCAATAGCAGCTACTCTTGCGGCATTGGAAGCTACCAATTGCTGCTTCATATATTCCACCGCTTTAATAGCACCACCCATGGCTTGGATCTTATCGATTTCTTTTTGAGCCTCTTCGGTCAAAGCTTTGACTTTGTCTTCAATAACCTTAGAACCATTAAAGAGATCGTTGTATTCTAAGAGATCCGTCTCATAAGCTAAAACTTGTTGCAGGCGTAAAGACCACTGCTGATCCCAGGGTCTGGGCAAACCTAAAGCCTCGTTCCAAGCAGGCAATTGCACAGCACGGGCTCTAGCGTCTTTAGAAAGCACTACTGCTAGCATTTCGATTAAGATACGGTAGACGTTATTTTCTGGCTGGGCCTCAGTTAATCCTAAAGAATTCACCTGCACACCATAACGAAAGCGAAGCATTTTTTCGTCGGTGACTCCATAACGCTTTTCTCCCAAGTCTTTCCACATACCTGTAAAGCTGCGCATCTTACAAAGTTCTTCAATAAAACGCACACCAGCGTTAACAAAAAAACTTAGACGTCCAAAAACTTGAGGAAATTCTTTTTCCGGCACTTGTCCAGTAGCCCTGACCGCGTCCAAGTAGGCCATGGCATTACACAACGCAAAGGCCAACTCCTGCACTGGCGTGGCTCCTGCTTCTTGCAAATGATAGCTACAAATATTGGTGGGATTCCACTTAGGGATTTCTTTAACCGTATAAGTAATCATGTCCGTGATCAAACGCAAAGAATGATCGGGAGGAAAAGCATAGGTGCCACGGGAAAGGTATTCTTTGAGGATATCATTTTGAGTAGTGCCGCTTAAGACTTTAGGATCCACTCCCCGTTTTTCAGCTAAGGCAACATAAAGAGCCAAGAGCCAAGCTGCCGTAGCATTAATAGTCATAGAGGTGTTCATCTTTTCGATGGGGATCTCGTTAAAAAGCGTGGCCATATCTTCTAGATTACTAATGGGCACTCCCACTTTACCTACCTCACCACGAGCTAAAATATGATCACTGTCGTAACCCGTCTGGGTAGGCAGATCAAAGGCTACCGACAAGCCGGTTTGGCCTTTAGCTAAATTAGTACGGTAAAGTTCGTTAGAAGCCTTGGCGGATGAGTGACCCGAGTAGGTACGCATCACCCAAGGACGGTCTTTTTGAGTTGCTGTCATAGAATTTTAGGCTTTAGGATGATTTTGCCTTAGGGTCAAGAGACTTAGTCAAAGGCTCTTAAAAATGTAAAAAATAAAAATGGGACCTAATAATCAAGACCTACTAGCAAAAATCTCCCAAGCCGGAGTTCGTTCTAGAAAAATCTGTCAGTTTATATTTGAACTCTTATGTTTGAACTCTGAAGAAAAAATTCAAAGATTCACCAAGGATATGAACAACTGAAAGCGCGGGGCTTTTTAATAAGCAATTGTCTTACTGTGCTCCTCGCTCGACTTAATAGAACCATCTGGATAAAAGCTCTCTGTCTTGACTAAAGCCCCTTCCGAATCAAAAAGCCTTCTCTCCAACATCACTCCTTTTTTATAGACTATTTCTTTTTCTAGATTTCCTTCTGGAGCATAAAACTTCCACAAGCCCTCTTGTTTAGCTTCCTCGCCCGGATCCAAGCTTTTGGTCCTGATCTTACCCTGACTCAATAAATTAGCCGTCACCCCATGATAAGTTTTTTGCACATAAAGATCTTTATTAACATGTTGCCACTCTTGTTTGACCTGACCATTTTGATAATAAAAATTGCTCTTTTTAACTAAGCCTTGATCATCTAAAAAATTTTCTGAGCTGACCAGTCCTTCTTCGTGATAAAAAAATTCTTTGGCATTGGCGCCGTCATAAAGATAAATTAATTTTCCCAAGCTATTAAATTTTTCTAAACGGTTGCTTGTCTTACCTTCTTTAAAAAATTCTCTTTTTGTCAAAAGACCTTCGCTATCAAAATAACTTTGAGGGCCTTGGAGTTTGGCCTTCCATAGCGTTTCAATACGACTTAATTTTTGATCGGGGCCATAGATTTTAATCTTACTTTCTTTAGTATAACCACACAACTCATTGGCCCTGGCAATGGAAGTCAACTCGCCGCATTCAAGACGACTTATTTGATCAGGAAACTTAAGATACCAAACCTTAGTGGGTTTTTTGCCAGGCTCATGAAATTCCTCTCGAGAAATCTGACCTTCTTCATCATAATACTCTTGCCGTCCTTGCATCTGACCTTTTTGATAATACTCCTTGGCAATAAGACGACCCGTCTGAGGATTAAAACGCCACTGAGTCCCGTGTTCTTCTTCTTTTTGAGTATCAAAATTTCTGGTGGGCAAACCTGTGTCCGAATCCTTACAAAAGGCCTTAGAACCACTGATATAGACACAAGCCTCCTTAGCCATTGCTTTTGGAAAGAAGGAAGCGCATGACAAAAAGAAAACCAGCCATGCTAAGTTTTTGTATAAAGCACTCACAACAAAAAATTAATTAGCGCGCTTAATTAATAAACGTCTTTCAATCTCAAAGATTTTTTCAGGGATTTTTTCTTTACCTAGTTTCTTTTTAGAGTTTTCTTTTTCAAAGAGTTCAGCCCCGTATTTTTCTAGGGCTTCTTTAGGACGGATGTTTTTGATACCGATGAGTTGAACACTAAGGGTTCCTGCTTTTAAACCATAACCTTCCTCCTGTGTACTGAGGACTCGACTAATGGCATAAATAGTATCTCCGCTAATAGCAGGTTGAGTATGATAGCCCTCCGTATAACCCAAATCAATTAAAGCATTTTCGCTAATATCTCGGCTGGCCAAGCCTTCTAACCAAGCAAAGGCCAAACCTCCATAAACAATGGGCTCCCCACTCATGGGTCCACTGCGGCCGGTTGAATAAAGACGGTCGTAATGAAGAGGATGGGTATTCATTACTTTATAAGTCCAAGCATAATGCTCGTCAGTGATGGTACGACCATTGGCGTGAACAATAATATCGCCCACCTTAAAGTTTTCAAAATAACTACGCACACCAGTTAAATTCTTAGGATAGCTGGACACTTCTTGAGGGAGTTCTACTTTTAGATTTTGCGCTTCAGGAAAGGGCTGTCCCGCTAGGGTGGATGCTTCGCTTTCTTTACCTGCAGCAGCCACCATGATCTTACGATCGTATTGAAGTACTAGTTCGTCTTTTTGATTAAGAGCAATGGTACGGATGGTGACAATCCCCGGTTTACCTTCTTTAACCTGACGATCTAAGACTTTAGTCAAGGCGCGCAAAGTATCCCCGGGATAAACAGACTTAACAAAACACACATTGTAATAACCAAGATTAGCAATGGCCTTTTCACTATCGTTTTGTACACCTAGAGAGAGAGCAATATTAAAAACCATCTGAGGAGAGACAACGAGATCTTTAAAACCATGGGCCTTGGCATACTCTTGATTGAGATAAAGAGGATTGGCCTGCATAAAGCCAGTAGCAAAATCAATGGCAGAGGTCTTAGTAATGGTAATTCCACGGGGATGACAAAAAACCTCGCCTACTTTAAAGTCTTCTAAGACTCGACCGTATTGGGGATAACGGACTTTTTCTAAATCAACACTAAGATCAGGAGCTTTTTCTTCAAACTTAGGATAGTCGATGGATTGAGACATAGTTTAATCACCTTTCTAAAAAAGTTCTTAAATCCCCTCCTCAAAGGAGGGGAGATGGTCCTGCGGCTGAGAGTCTATACAAACCTCACAAACAAGAACCCTCCGCCCTTTGGGCACCTCCCTTTAAACAGGAAAGGAATTTTAATTTCTTTCTACACACTAAACACCTGCCTACCGGCAGGCTAAACACTAAAAACTACCCAAGATACTTATTCAAAATTGCCGGCACCACTACGCGCAAGGCTAAAACTTCTTCGGCGCCTTCAAAAATAGAAAAGACGCGAGCATCCACATAGTAACGACTGACAGGATATTCTTCAGCATAGCCATAACCACCATGAATTTGCAGTGCCTCACGAGCTATCCATTCGGAGACCCGACAGGAATAAAACTTCACCAAAGAAGCTTCCATCTGCCCTTTACCCTCGTCCATTAATTGACAGGCGTGATAAGTGGCCTGACGGCTAGCTTGGATAAGAGCAGCCATGCGTACCAGCTTCCATTGGGTAAAACCATAATCATAAATAGGTTTATTAAAGACCTTACGCTCGTCCGAATAACGAAGTGCCGCCTCAAAAGCCGCTTGCATGACACCACAAGCCCTAGCCGCTGTTTGCAAACGACCTCCAGAAAAACCCGCCATCTGCAGATAAAAGCCCCTTCCTAAACCAGCCTCTCCACCGATTAAATTTTCTTCCGGCACCCAATAATTTTCAAAAGCCACTTCATAAGAGTGCATGCCACGATAACCAATGGTAGGAATAGCCTTGCCTTCTATATGACCCCCATGCTCCGGCTGATCATAGCTAAACTCATGGCCGTCAAAGCGAGGTTTTTCTGCAATCAAGATAGACATACCCTTGTGTTTTTTACTCAAATCCTCATCCGTACGACAAAGCACCATCATGGTGTCCGCATAACCGGCAAAGGTACACCAAGTTTTGACTCCATTAATGACCCAACCTTTTTGGCCATTGGATTCTTTAGGACGGGCGGTAACTTTCATACCCGCGACATCACTGCCATAATCGGGCTCGGTCACGGCAACGCTAGCCATTTTTTCTCCACTAGCTAAGAGGGGCAACCATTTGTTTTTTTTTTTTTTTTTACCTCCTTCTAAAATGGCTTTAGAAAGAATTTCTGGACGAGTAATTAAAGAACCCGCTGCACCCAAAGAACCCCAAGAAAGCGCTTCGGTCACCACCACCATGCCAGTATTGTCGTGCTTAGCATCGTCTTGAAAACCACCATACTTTTGAGGAATCGAAAGCCCAAAAGCACCTAGCTCTGCCAATCCTTTAATAATCTCTTCGGGAATCAACAAATCATGACGGTGAATTTTTTCCGCCAAGGGGCGCACTTGATCTTCAGCAAACTTTTTAAAAGTTTCTTCAAACATCTTGTGATGCTCGCTTAATCCATAATCGCCGCCACCATTAGTGTCTTTAATAAGGGCAGAAAGCCGTTGTACATTGTCTTGCGAGAGAGTTTTTTCTACTTCTTGGGTCAAAGTAGGCTCCCAAATAGTCTTTCTAAGACTCGCTTCCTCCACACCCCACTCATGAAAACGAAAAGATATTTTTTCGCTAAAATGGGCTACCATTTCGGCTACAAAAAATTCAGCTAAACCTTTTTCTAAGTCTCCCCCAACACGCTCTGCGTAGGCTACCATCTGCTTCGAAGCATAGATCTCTGAGGCAATCCAGGCCAAATCATAGGCAGTATTTTGCTTTTCATCGATTTTAGAGGAACTCACCCGACCACCTTCGGCGGCAAATTGGGCAAGGTTTTTAGCGATTTGGTCAAATAGGCTTTGGGCGGCCTCAAGCGCCTTTTTAGTATTCATGTTGGCGGCTATAGGCATTCTTGCGCTTGGTGTCAATGCTTTGAAAAAACTTAAAAAATAAGTTTGATGAGCCTTGGGCTTAGTCAGACTTTTGTACCTTAGAAGGACGACTCAAGAGATAGAAAAAACCTAAAGCAAAGAAAAAACCAAAAATAAGCCTTAACCACAGAGGCCAGTCAGAAAAGACTACGGGATAAATAAAAGTTAAGACTAAAAAAAACACACCAAAGATCTTAGCCTTCACCGGCAAGACTCCATAGTCTTGCCAATGGGCAAGGGGCTGGCCTAAGTAGGGCGTTTTACGGATTTGTCGATTTAAAAAAGTCGAACTCTTAGCAAAAAAATAAGCAGAACAAAAAAGAAAAGGGATGCCCGGAATTAAGGGGAAAATAATTCCCACTCCCGCTAAAAGTAGAAACAAAAAGCCTAAGTACAAAAAAACTAACTTTTTTACCAAAGGCAGTAAAAACTTAGAAGGGAGTTTTTTTAAAAAAATTAATAAATAAGACATGATAAAACATTTTTCACCATTAATAGAATTATTAATAGAATTAATAGAAAGTCTCATTTTTTGATACTTTTATCGATTGATGTAAAAATGTATAAAAGCAGACATTTTAAAAATTTCCCATAGCGCACACCAGTAAGCTTTAAGCCTAAAGAAAAACAAATCACGACTGAAGAAAGATATGTTTAGTCCCAAGAGCCTTATCTTTTAAGAGACGTATATTATCCCCAATACTTTAAAGAAAAAAAAAAAAAAATCGGGAGCAAGCTCCCGAGATTTTAATTTAGATTAATAAGGAAAGTCTTTTACCCAAAAAAGGCCTTTTCGGCTTCTTCTGGCAGCTTCATGCCTGCCACGTGGATACGTTGGATAAGCTCCCAATAATAACGATAAGTCGCGCGGTCGTGAAGATCGCCTGCGTGTTGGATAGGACCCCAATCGGCAGCTTGAGCTTTGAGAAGAATCTCACAACCCTTAGTTACCAAGGAGTAATCTGGTGTCATGGCGTCCACGATGCTATCAATCTGAGTAGGATAGATACTCCACATACGCAAAAAGCCAAACTCAGTTCTAGCGCGGCGAGCATCTTGGTAAGTCTTGTATTTGTCTTTAAGATCTAAGGTCACATTGTGGGCGGGCACAATACCGTTGGCTAATGCACTAGCAACAACGTGGGATTTTGCCCTAGCGATGAGGCGATGATCAAACTGACCAGGCGACTTCATACATTCCTCTGGGATGGCACCGTGGTGACCACTGACAAAGTCCATCAGACCAAAGTCCAAGACCTGCATCCAAGGAAGACTGGCAATCTCATAAGCGTCATGCAAGGCCCCATGGGTTTCAATGAGTACATGGATGGGAATCTCTCGTTTAATACCTGCTCCTTTGGCCACTTCTTGGATATAGCCAATCATCTCTCTCACTTGAGAAGCCGCTGTGGGCTTAGGAATAGTGATGTAAGCCGTGATATCGCCAATGCCTGGCACAAGAATATCTACGTCTTGTCTCCAGTGAGCATTTTCGTAGTCATGGATACGGACGCCGCTCATCTTATGCTGGTTGATCTCGGATTTTTGGATGTCCACGATCATCTGGGCGTGTTCTTTTTCGCGGCCGGTGGGAGCACCGTCTTCACAGTCCATGGTGATATCAAAAACCCCACCTTTTTTATTTTGTAATTCTAAAGCCTTTGTGATGAGTTTTTCGCTGCCGGCAAAGTGTTCGCAAGAAGGAATAATAGGAAAAGGTTTTTCGCCAGAAAAGAGGGCTTCGTTAGGATGAGTATTTTTGCTCATTTTGAGGGCTCCTTAAAATTTTAAGTTTCAAAAAATAATTTTTATTAATCCTTAATGGGCTCAGAAAGCTCCAACAAAACGCCGTTAGTAGCCTTAGGATGTACAAAAGCAATGCGTTTGCCATGGGCGCCTATTTTGGGTTGCTCGTCAATTAATTGAACGCCTCGCTCTTTGAGCTCTTTTAAACGCTCGTCAATATTTTCCACTTCAATACAAATATGATGCAAGCCTCCCCGTCCCTTTTTTTGCTCTAAGAAATTAGAAATAGGGCTATCAGGAGAGGTGGGCCAAAGCAGCTCCAAATTGGTCTCACCCACACCAAAAAAGGCCGCTCTTACTTTTTGCTCGGCTACTTCTTCGATGTGCTCGGGGGCCTTACCCAAAAGACTGGTATAAAGGGCCACCGCCTCCTCTAGATCGGGCACGGCAATCGCTACGTGATCGACTTTTTTAAATTTTTCTGAAGACATTAAAATTCTCCTAAAAAGATTTTCAAAAAGGCACCCCCTCCTAATGACAAGCCCTAGACCTTGTCAAACCCTAAAGAAAATAAAAAAAATCATCTTAAGCAAAATTCACTAGAATTTATTAATAAAAATGTCTTATTCAAAGAACTATACTGTAGAGTAAAAAAAACAAAACGTGAGCAAACACCAAAAAATCATCCGTACCCTACGCTTTAGAAACCGAAAGTATATCGGCGTCTTGGCCAAGTTGATCACTACCCTCTCCTCCATGGGGGCGGATATTGGTGATATCTCCACCGTCAGCTATGGAGAACTCCATAATATTAGGGACATCACTATTATTGCCAATGACGAAGATCATCTAAGCGCCATTGTCAGTGCTGTACGCAAAGTGCCCAATGTGGAGCTAGAAGCTATTATTGACGAGGTCATGGAAATCCACCGTGGCGGCAAATTAAAAATTGAACCCAAAAAACCTGTGGAAACCATCGAAGACCTAAGAAAAATCTACACCCCAGGGGTAGCCAGCGTCTGTCGAGCCATTAAAGAAAATATCCAACTAGCCCAAACCCACACCACGATTGGCAAGACGGTTGGCCTTATTACCAACGGTTCTCGCGTCTTAGGCTTAGGCAACTTAGGACCCGTGGCCTCCATGCCGGTGATGGAAGGAAAAGCAGCTCTTTGTAACCAATTTAGCGGCCTACATATGATTCCTATCTTGGTAGATACTTTGGACCCAACTCTTTTTGTCAGCTCGGTCTTGACCATTGCTAAGACTTTTTCAGCGATTCAATTAGAGGATATCCAAACCCCATCCTGCTATGCCATCGAAGAAGAACTAGATAAAAAATTAAAAATACCCGTTTTTCACGACGACCAACACGGCACAGCCACCGTAGCCCTAGCCGCCCTCATCAATGCTAGTCGCATGGCTAAACTAGACCTTAAAAAGGCCATCATTGGACAAGTAGGCTTGGGCGCTGCAGGCTCAGCCATTGCTCGCCTCATCATGAAATATACCGGAGGCAAAGTTTTAGGGGCAGATCTTAATGAAGAAGCCACAAAACGCTTTAAAAAATTAGGCGGTGAAGTAAGCGATCTTAAGACCATTATGAAAGAATGTCAGGTAGTCATAGCCACGACTGGCCTACCTGGAGTCATCAAGTCCGAGTTTGTACAAAAAGGCCAGATCATCCTAGCCTTAAGTAATCCTTTTCCTGAGATTCGCAGCGATGACGCTTTAAAGGCGGGCGCTGCCTTTGCCACGGACGGGAGCCGAGTTAATAACTTACTGGGTTTCCCTGGCATTTTAAAAGGATCCGTAGAAGCCAAAGCCACTCACTTTGTACCAGAAATGTTTGTGGCCGCTGCTGAAGCCATTGTGGCCCAGACCCCGGTGGACGAAGTCATCCCCGATCCCCTTAATCCCCAAGTACACTTAGCCGTTGCCCGCAGTGTGACTAAGGCGGCGATTCATGCTCGTGTTACTCAAGACTTTGAGATCTAAGCCCAAACGCTGCTTTAAGTTTTTATTAAGAAGGTCTTAAAAATTGATAAAAATAAAGCAGAAGACCCAACAAAGCAAAAGCCATCGCCCACAAACCTAAACCCTCGGACCAAGGACTAGCTTTTACTAACAAGGATTGCTTTAATAAGAACCACAGACCTAGAAGACCCAAGAGGGCCCCTTTACCCCACAGTTTTTTAATAGACTCCACGTCTACCCTCCTCTTAAAAGTAGAGTCCCTTTACCTTTCCTAAAAAACAAAATAGTCTGGATCTAGACCAATTAATAAAAAGAATCTGGCAAAAGCCGAGCTAAAGAATAGCAACAAAAAATCCAGCACTCCAACCCTTAGGGGAAAAGGAGTTTACTAAAAAATAAACTTATCCACAAGCGCATTTTTTATTTTTATGAATAGGAAAAAAGTATGAAAAATATATTATTTTATTTTGATATCATCAGTCCCTATGCCTGGCTAGCTGCTATGAAAGCTCCTGATTTTGCTAAACAATACAAGATTAACTTAGAATGGAAGCCCGTCTTATTTGCCGGGCTTTTAAAAGCCTATCAAAATCTAGGCCCGGCAGAAATACCAGCTAAAAGAGAATACACCATAAAAGATACCATGCGCTGGGCACTCTACGAAGGGCTAAAATACCAAGGCCCTCCCAAACATCCCTTTAATCCTTTAAAAGCTCTTAGATTTTTAACCGCAATAGAAGACCCTCAAAGCCTAGCCCAATTAAGCCATAGGCTTTTGCATGCTATCTGGGCAGAAGGATTAGATCCCACTCAAGAAAACAATCTCCTAAGACTTGCTCAAGAGAAAAACTTGGACGGAAAAAAAATTCTAGCTCAAGCCCAAAGTCAGGAAATCAAAGAAAGACTTAGTCAAAATACTCAAGAAGCTGTCCGTCAAAAGGTCTTTGGTGTGCCTAGCTTTGTAGTAGATCACGAAGTCTTTTGGGGACATGACAGGATGCTTCATTTAGCTGCCTATTTAAAAGGCAAACTTAATATTGACCAAGAAAAATTTAAAACCATACTAATAAGACCCCGAGGAATAGACCGAAAAGAAATAAATCCTCAAAACTTACTAAAAAATTAAATCACCTCGCTGCAAGCAGCGGGAAATTACGCTCCTCTCGGATTAAAAGCTTCTTTAAGTTTTAACCTTCAATAAAAACTAACTGTCCTTAAAACCAACTATCCTTAAGGATACTTGATTAAAAATTAAATAAACTTGTAAAATGACAAGACCTCTTATTTTAAGAAACTATTTTTTGTTTCAACCTTTCTTTATATTGCCTTATGCTAGTCTAAATCATGAAAATATTTATCCGCCATCTTGGAAGAGCCTTAACCGAAATTAATTTAGAAGAAGGTCGTTCTTACCTCTTAGGTCGTGCCCCCGAATGCGATATTCGACTAAGTCATGAGTTTATCAGCCGCAGGCATGGCCGCTTATACCAAAAAAACGGCAAGTGGTTTTTTGAATACGAAGGATTACACGATCAAGAAGTTTCTTCCCAAGCCCTCACAGACGATCAAGCTCTTCCTTTAGGAAGAGGACTAGAATTAGCCACAGAAAAATACGTAGCCCAACAAAAAACCAGCTTTATTAATTTAAGGGAGCTAGAACTACTCCCCCTAGACAAACCAAAGAAAAACAGTTTTTCTAATCTTTTAATGCGCTCTTTAGCTACTATGCTTAGCTTATTATTAATCGGCGGCGGTGGTTTTTTGCTTTATCAAAAATATCAAAAAAGCCTAAAACCTCTCAATGCCATCCAAATAAGAGAACTAGTACGCCCTAAAGTAGTAGAACTAGAATTGGTGCCTAAACAAGACACACTAGAACAATTAAAAAAATACCTAAACTTTAAAGACGAAGACCTTGCCCAAAGTGTTGGTTTTTGTAGCGGCTTTATTATTGCACCCAAGGTGGTTTTAACCGCCAATCACTGCGTCTTTGGCACCATTGGTGTCCATGTGATCGAAGACTTTATTATCAAAACCTATGATGGCAAAAAACACACCGCTACCCAAGTTTTGGGCATGGACTATAAAAAAGACTACCTATTCTTAGAAGTACCCAGCCTTGAAGACTATCCTAGCATGCCCTTTGCTTCAGACCATGAAATTGGAGAACGAGTCTACACCATCGGCAATGTCCATGGTGAAGGTATTGCCATTCGCGAAGGCATTACTGCCAGCCGCACTAAAAGCAAAACCTATCCCGACATCGAATTTCTCCGTTATTCGGCAGCTGCCAGTCCCGGCAATAGCGGCGGCCCCTTAGTTAATACAAAAGGAGAAGTTTTAGGTTTAGTCTTTGCTCGCAGCAATGCCTCAGAAAACTACAATCTAGCCACAGACTTTAAACAATTAAAAGAAGGCTTTGAAAAATTTGTCAGTCACCAAGAAGAAAAAACCGTTACCCTTGCATTACCAGATCAAGGCGGTTTCTTTTTTTCTATTCGCACCCTTTTAGAAAGCTTTGGCCTTAATGATGAAGATAAAGTCACTTGGGAAAACGATAAAAAACTCTCTCAAAAGCTTCAAGACATCCAAATCACGCTTCAAACACCAATCAAACTAAAAGGCTTACAAACCAAAGTTTATGAAAAATGGTATCAAAGCCTTCAAGAAGGCCTAGAAGAAGCTTTAAATCAAATAGCTCAAGAAGAAGATCAGGGAGATCAAGAAGATCAAGTAGCCGGTCTATGGTCGTCTCAAGCCAATGAAAATACTCCTTTGATTATTCCTTATCCCCAATACGATAGGCTAGAAATCTTTGCGGGCAAAAAAGATTTTTTTCTAGAAGAAATTTTTCAAGTTTATCTACCGGCTTCCTCTTATTCCTATAAACTATTTAAAGAAAATCTAAAAAACCAGGCTTTGTACCAATACTCTGCTCCCATCATCCAAGCAGCTTTAAACACCAATGAAGATATCAAAAAACAAGCAGAGGAAAGTGGAATTGTTCAATTTGAAGACGCACTAAGCAGCCTTAATAAGGCCAAACTGCTTGGCAGTTATGAATACTACCAAGACCTTTATGCCAAGGTGGATTATAGTCGCAAAGAAGACTTTGAAAGTAGCCGACAAATCAGCAAAGAGGATCAAGAAAAAATCGCCCTAGGCTCCAAAGGCATCGAGGTCTCCAGCTATCTATTGCAAAACCTGATAGAAAAAAAACCAAATACAGAAACAAAAATTTTTAAAGAACTACCCAAAGCTCAGTCCTCTGAAATCAAAGACGACATAGGGCGAGTATGGTCTAAAAATTCTTGGAAGCTTTTAGAAACTTACTATATGGATCAATACTGCTTAAGTCTTCCTCAAGGTTATACCTGCCTAATGCACAATATGAACAACCAGTCTGACTTCTTAGCAGAAAAAAAATCTCAAGCTTTTATCAAAAACAAACTATCTCAAT
>JAGRNM010000209.1 GCA_020440745.1 Deltaproteobacteria bacterium | reverse complement strand
AGTTTTAATTTAAGCGCTAAAATTTTTTCTAAGTCTTGAGAAGAAGCGAAAACTTGTATCAATCCTAATTCGTAGGCCCGCTTCGCACTAAAGCGTTCGCCGGTTAAAAATAATTCTCTTAAAGCTCCTTCTCCCATTTTTCTTAAAACAAAAGGTGAGATCACTGCTGGGATCAGACCCAAATGCACCTCAGTAAAGGCAAATTGCGTATCCTCCACCGCATAAGCCATATCACAAGCAGCAACCAATCCCAAACCTCCACCCATCACTGCACCATGCACCCAAGCCACTACTGGCTTGGGACATTGTTGAATGCTCAAGAGCATCTCATGCAACTTTTTAGCGTCTGCTAAGTTTTCTTCAAAACTATAACTGGCCATGGACTTCATCCAATGAAGATCCGCCCCCGCACAAAAAGAAGGACCTTCGCCTTTTAAAAAAATCACTCTCACCGATGGATCTTGGCCCAAAGCCGAAAAAACTGAGTTAAGCTCAGCAATCATCTTTTCATTAAAGGCATTATGAAGCTTAGGCCGATTCAGGCTAAGTTCTGCCAAGCCGTCTTCTATTTTTAAATTTAAATGGGAAAACTTTTGCTCAGACATGATAGACCCTTACATTCTAAAAACACCAAAGCTAGTCTCTTCCACTTTCCGGTTTAAAGCCGCTTCCAAACCTAAACCCAAAATTTGCCTCGTCTGGACAGGGTCAATCACCCCATCGTCCCAGAGTCTAGCCGTACTATAGTAAGGACAACCTTCTTTTTCGTATTTTTCCAAAATAGGTTTTTCAAAGTCTTCCAAGTCCTTCTTGTTCATTAATTTTTTACCCATAGACTTTAATTGATCCTGCTTAACCGTACTCAAAACCTTGGCTGCTTGCTGGCCACCCATCACGCTAATGCGAGCATTAGGCCACATCCATAATTGCCTAGGACTATAAGCACGGCCGCACATACCGTAATTACCCGCACCAAAACTACCACCAATCACCACGGTAAACTTGGGCACTTTAGCATTGGCCACCGCCATCACCATCTTAGCTCCGTCCTTGGCAATACCACGGTTTTCATAAGCCTGACCCACCATAAATCCCGTAATGTTTTGGAGAAAAACTAAAGGAATTTTTCTTTGTGTGCACAACTCAATAAAGTGAGCAGCCTTTTGCGCCGACTCATTAAATAAAATACCATTATTAGCAATGATACCCACACTAAGCCCATAAATCCTGGCAAAACCCGTCACCAGAGTCGGACCATAAAGCTTTTTAAATTCATGAAACTCACTGGCATCGACTATTCTTGCAATCACTTCTCTAACCTCAAAACTCTTGCGACCATCTTGTGGCACAATGCCATAGAGTTCTTCTGCTGGATAAAGAGGTTCAACACTTGTAGCTCTTTTAATCACAGACTTAGCAGGACGATTTAAATTTTCGATTAAATTTCTGGCAATGACCAAGGCCTCTTCGTCACTTACTGCTAAGTGATCGGTCACGCCCGATTTTTGGGAATGAACCAAACCCCCACCTAAATCTTCAGCACTAACAACTTCCCCTGTGGCTGCTTTCACCAAAGGTGGACCACCCAAAAAAATCGTCCCCTGATTTTTGACAATAATGGTCTCATCACTCATGGCCGGCACATAAGCACCACCAGCAGTACAACTACCCATCACCACAGCAATCTGAGCAATGCCCCTTGCACTCATCTGAGCTTGATTATAAAAAATTCTTCCAAAGTGCTCCCGGTCAGGAAAAACCTGATCCTGCATAGGCAAAAAAGCTCCACCCGAATCTACCAAATACACGCAAGGCAAGTTATTTTCTAAAGCCACCTCTTGCGCTCTTAAATGTTTTTTAACAGTGATAGGAAAATAAGTACCGCCCTTGACCGTCGCATCATTGGCTACCACCATCACTTCCTGGCCATGAACTTGACCAATCCCCGTAATAATCCCTGCACTAGGAGCACTACCCTCGTACATCTCCCACGCCGCTAAAGCACCTAACTCTAAAAAAGAAGAGTCGCTATCCAAAAGCCTGATAACACGCTCCCTGGCTGGCAACTTGCCACGACTCCTATGACGCTCAAAAGCCTTAGGGCCACCTCCCTCTTTGACCTTTGCCAAGCGTTGACGCAACTTGCCCACCTCAACTTCCATAGCTTTAAAATTAGCTTGATAGTCTGCGGAAGACTTTTTAATAGCAGTGTTTAGAATATCCATCGTTTAAAAAGCTTTAGAAAATTTTTAAGCCTATGGGAATCATTTTATTGTTGTTAGTTGTTGGCTGTTAGTCTTTTTGTTAGCTTTTCTACCAACAACCAACAACTAAACAATCAACAACTAACAACTAACAAAAAAAATGTCACTTGTCTTACTAGAAGAAAAAAACTCTATCGCCACGCTGACCTTTAATCACCCTGATAAACTCAATGCCATGACGGAAGCCATGGGAGAAGCCATGCAATCTAGAGTTGAAGAAATCAAACAAAAGCCCAACTTAAGAGTGATCATCATACAAGGGGCCGGCAGGGCCTTTAGTGCAGGGGGTGACTTACAATTTCTTTTAGATCATCAAAAAAACACCCCTGAAGAAAACACTCAAAAGATGCTCGCCTTTTATAGTAAATTTTTAGCCTTAAGAGAAATCCCCGTACCTACCCTAGCCAAGATCCATGGACACGCGATTGGAGCTGGCCTCTTAGTATCCTTAGCCTGCGATTTACGTTACGCCAGCCAAGAAAGCAAATTGGCAGTCAACTTTGCTAAACTAGGTTTAAGCTCAGGCATGGGAGGACTTTATACTCTCAGTCGTCTAGCAGGAATGGCAAGAGCAGCCGAACTAGCCTTTACAGGCAAAACCATCCTAGCCTCAGAAGCTCAGGAAATAGGACTCATTAATCAAGTCTATCCTGCAGAAAAATTAGACCAAGAAGTACAAAAAATTGCCGAAAGTATCGCTGCCAATGGTCCCATTGCCTTAAAAATTATTAAAAAAGGCCTACAAATGGCCCCAGAAGCCAGCCTAGAAAAAATCCTAAACTACGAGGCCCAAGGCCAAGCCCAGTGCTACGCCAGCGAAGATTTAAAAGAAGGCATCGAAGCTATCCGAGCCAAACGAAGCCCTAACTTTAAAAATCGCTAAAATGGGGGCTAAACACCTCAAACTTCTTGCTAAAACCTGGGGTCTAATCCCCAAAATCAAAAACCAGCCCAAAAACAATTAAAGAAAAAAATTATTTATTTTAAATACTTACA
>JAGRNM010000208.1 GCA_020440745.1 Deltaproteobacteria bacterium | reverse complement strand
ACTGCTCAGCCCAGAAGAGTTCCACATCCAAGGCTAAGGCATAGGGCAAGTATTTTTCAAAAAGCTCCGGAGTCAATTCTGGAGGATGGACAAAAGCTAAGCGTTCTTTTTCTGTCACGCTCAAAAACAATTTAAAACCTGCTGCCTGATCTAAAAGGGCCCTCCCTTTAATAGTAGGAGCTTTCAACCACTCATAAAAGCCAATATTAATAACAAGCATCAAAGTTATTAATAAAGCCATGGCTAAAGAAACAAAAACAAACAATCCAACAAAGCCGCCTAATAGAGCAGCCACAAGTATTAAACCAAGCAAGCCCATCCCGATGGCTTTAATCACAACAAAAAAACCAAGCCCTCTCACTTGCCACACCTGTTTCCACTGATCTCTAAGCTTAGGCCACAAGACAAGCAAAGCCATAGCAGCTCCACTCATCCAAGCAAAAATCACCAAGGCATCTATTTTTTCTAAAAAATAATAAAACCCCCAATGAGGCATCAAGACATAAAACAAACCCAACAAACTCAAAAGAATACCAGGAATCAAAAATTTAGTATTTTTAATAAAATAATTTTTTCCATACCTGGCATTAAGAGCCTTCACCAAAGCCTCTTTGACTCGACCAACGGTCTGATAATTCTTATTTTCTAATTTTAAAGAATCAGGCAAAGCATCTAAAAGAGCCGACTCGTCACTAAAAACCGGCTGAGACTTAGAAGAAGTTTTCTCGATTTCAAAATCATCAACTTCTTTTTTAATACTTATATTACCCTGAACTGCCAGATTAATTAAACTTGCTGCAAAAGCCTTATCATCAAAACCCATTCTTTTAATAAAACGCAAAGCCGCTGGAGAATAATCTTGTGGAGGATGAAAAAGAGGAATAACCGCACCGCCCTTAGGATCTTTACCCACCTTTAACCAAATTAAATAATAATAAAGTAATAAAATGACTAAGACTAAAAGCCCATAAACCATTTCTTCTTTAGAACTACGATCGAGATATTTTTTTTCACTTTCTTTAACCAGACCCTTGGGCCAGCCTACTACAATAGTTAAGCCCTCTTGATACGATAGAGGCTTAGTAGTTTTAAACTGAATCTCACCTTCCTGATCCACCCAAGCCTCATAGTTAGCAACCCTAGATCCATAAGAACCTGTATAAGCCTGATATTGTATTGCTTCTTTATCCAAGCGCTTAGGCAGTCGCACACTAGCTCTGGCTTCTTCTATTTTAAAATCCCACTTATCTCCGGTCACATTCCAATAGAGCTCGTCATGATCTTTAAAAAAATTTAAATGCCCTTTGGTATAATAACTTAAACTATAAGTATAAACCCCAGGACTTAAAAAAACATCTCTAGAACCTATATAAATTCTTTCATAAGCATCTTGTCTTTCTAAATGATAATCCTCCTGTTGCCCATCTCTTAAGACCTCTCTCACTTCAAAGTCGACTGAATAAGAGCCTTTGGTCTCATCCTGATACATGACAGGAAAATCCCTAAAAATCCCCCGCTTAATTTTATTACCTTCTGCTTTAACCTTAATTTCTTCCCTCACCAACAAGGAAGAATCAGGCTGCACTTCAATATAACTATGAAACTCAATAATACGTTCTTCAGCAAAGGCTCTGTTGGCAAAGGAGAAAAAACCCAACAATAAAGTCAAAGAAAAACAAAAAATAATAAAACCGGCTTTAACTAAGCCAGCTCTTGTTTGAGATAATGAAAAAGGCATAAAAAATAAAGAGCTTAAGAAAATTTAACTTGGGGGACTTCTCGTTGAGTAGCTAATTCAATTTCAAAGTATTCTCTTGATTTAAAAGAAAAAAACTTAGCAAAGATTAAACCAGGAAAAGATTCCACCTGGATATTATAATCTCTAGCGCTGCCATTATAATAGCGACGAGCCAATTGGATCTGGTCTTCGATTTCTACTAGATTTTTTTGCAGCTCCATAAAATTTTGATTAGCTTTAAGTTCTGGATAAGCCTCTGCCAGCGCAAAAATACTTTTAAGAGACTGAGTCAGTGCATTTTCGGCCCGACTTTGTTCTCCCACCTCTTTGGCCTGCATGCATTGAGTACGTATCCTAGCCACCTCTTCTAAAAGACCTTTTTCGTGTTTAGCATAGGCTTGAACGGTTTCTGTTAAATTAGGAATAAGATTATAACGACGTTTAAGCTGAACATCGATCCCACTCCAAGCTTCTTGGACCATGTTCTTAGCTCTAACCAAACGATTATAATAAAAAATAACTATTAAAAATAAGAAGAAAAGAATCAAAAATGGATAGATCATAGAAATAGACATCGTTACACCCCATCTTTAAGTAAGAAAATCTAAGTAAAGAAAGCCAAATAAGGTTTTTTACTTAGGCAAATCGTAGGGATAAAGTCTATTATTTTTACACTAAGTCTAAGAGGCTTTAAAAGGCCTTAGCCCCCATTGATAACAAGCCATTAAGACTTTAAAAAGACTCTTCGCATACTAGGACGTTTTTTTAATTTTCCCTGGACTTCAATTCCGCTACCTTGATCTGATAGGACCAAGAAGGGATCTTTAAGCACCTCGCTGTTCACCTGGATTCCACCGCCCTTTACCTTAGCCTTAGCCTCATTACCACTTGCAGCAAAACCAGCCTCTTTAACTAATTTATAAAGCGGCATAGAGCTTTCCTCCGATTCCAGGTGTAAATCTTCCAAAAGCTCTACCTCACGCTGACTAAAAGAACGCTCAAAAGACTCTTGAGCTAAAAGAGCCTTAGCCTCTGAGTGAAAAACCTGAACCATTGCAAAAGCAAGATCCATCTTTGCCTTTTTAGGGTGTAAGCTTCCTTTTTCTACTTGGGATTTTAAGTCTTTTATTTCTAAATCTCCTTTATCCAAAAGGAGTCCATAATAGCGCCACATTAATTCATCACTAATACTCATTAATTTAGCAAACTGACTTATGGGATCTTCGGTAATCCCCACATAGTTACCCTTAGACTTACTCATTTTTTCTACCCCATCCAAGCCCTCTAAAAGTGGCAAAGTTAAGACAACTTGAGGCGCTTGCCCCTCTTCCTTTTGTAGGTGGCGACCCATGAGTAAATTAAACTTTTGATCCGTGCCTCCAAGCTCTATGTCGGCTTTCATCTCCACCGAGTCCCAACCTTGCAAAAGAGGATAAAGAAATTCATGAATCGCCAAAGGCTGACCGGACTTATAGCGTTTTTCAAAATCATCCCGCTCAAGCATGCGAGCTACTGTATAACGACTAG
>JAGRNM010000207.1 GCA_020440745.1 Deltaproteobacteria bacterium | reverse complement strand
AGGAATGATTGGTTTAGAATTCTGTTAAGCCATTTGGCAATGAATTAATGAGTGGAGACAAGATAATCCAAATCTTCTTTAGAAGCGCTTGGTAGTTTTGCCTCTAACCAGGTTTTTAATTGGGTGGTTGGGGGAGTTTCTTCTTCTGGATCTAAGAAGCTCATTCCTTGATAAAAGGCCTCCTTGGTTTCGGGAGCCTGTGTTTCTAAAGAAGCAAGAAATAGGTAAGTAGATTGATAGTAATTTTTGATAGCTTCTTTCCTTAGGTAGACGCTGATTCTTCGTTCTTGATAGGGCTTGTTTAATTCTTCCAACTGATGATTGAAGCGTCTTAAGGCATGGCCAAAGCATTTTTCAAAAGACCTAGCTAGGTTTCTAATACTTTCCGAGTCCAGAGGTTCTGTATGGGCTATTTCAGGATAAAGTTGAAGGAGTCTAAAGCTATGCTTAATGACGGGGAGATCCTGATAATGGTTGAGGGGATTGTCTTTATTATTAACAAGCTGATGAATTTTTTCTGCCGCTTTTTGAATTGTCTGCGCTTTGACGCTTTCAAATTTTTTCTTTAACTCACCTTTAAGCTCTAAGTCTTCTGCCTTCTTTAACTCACCTAAGCACTTATCTAAACGTTCTAAAGAAATGGGAAAAGCCTCGTCATTAAGTTCTGTTTGGATCTGTTCCAACCTTAAGGCCAATTTTTCTTGAGGCGTTTTACTTTCTTTAAAATAGCTAGGTACCTTCAAGGGCCCTTCTAATTTAGGTAGAGCTTGGGGAGAAGCTAAAGTTGGAATAGCCTGTGTTGAGGATTCTGTAGGTTTGGGAGACTCCGCTTGAGAATCAATCAAGGAAAAAAATTTTGAGTCATGGATAGGAGGTAGCGGCATAGGCTTATTCCGTGGTTTTGTTTATTTTAATTTATTCTAGCTTAAGATTTTTGAGGCAATGACCCACAAAAATCAAGTAGAAAATGCTTTTCCATTCTTGCTTTAGTAGGCTGTTTTTCGTTAAACAAAATTAAGATGAAGTTTTCTAGTCCCTTAATCGCCGGTAAGTTGATCAAGCGCTATAAGCGTTTTCTGGCGGATATTCAGTTGGATAGTGGAGAAATCATAACGGCCCATACACCCAACTCCGGTTCTATGAAAGGCTTACTTAAAAAGGGCAACCGAGCTTGGCTTAGTTTTCACGACCTTCCTAGCCGAAAGTTGAAGTATACCTTAGAGATCTTAGAAGTGGGAAAAATCAAGGTAGGGGTCAATACTCATTTACCTAATCTTTTGGTAGAAGAAGCCATCCAGGCAGGCAAGATTAAAGAGCTAAAGTCCTATCAAGAAATTCAAAGGGAAGTTCCCTATGGGAGAGAAAGATCCCGTATTGATTTGCTTTTAAAAGATCCTAAAAAAGGCCTTTGTTATGTGGAGGTTAAAAACGTTACTTTGATAGAAGACGGGGTGGCTTATTTTCCTGATGCGGTGAGTGTGAGGGGCCAGAAGCATCTTAAGGAATTAGCCTTTGTAGCCTCCCAGGGTCACCGAGCCGTGCTTTTATTTGTGCTGCAACGAAGCGATGGTAAACAGCTTAGTCCAGCCGATGCTATTGACCCAACTTATGGAAAACTCTTAAGACAAGTGGCCAAAGAGGGAGTGGAAATCTTAGCCTACCGAGCCAAGGTGGAAACTCAAGCCATTAGTTTAGAAAAACAGGTTCCTGTTGTTTGTTAAATATCATTATATTCCAATTAATTAAAAATTAAAATAAAATTAATACTTTAATTTATTAGGCTTATCCCTTTTTAAACAAGAAAATTTTGAGCAGCCAAGAAAGATAGGCCCAGGCTAAGTGGAGGTGATTGCAGGCTTCGGCAAGGGCAAGAAGTCCCTTTGCTTGGTAAGAGTCGCGAGTGTCTTGATAAGTTAGTCCGGGCTGAGGTCCTTCTTCTAAACTAAGGTGGCTGATTTTTTGATGGCTTAAAAAGCTAAAAAACTTTTTTTCCCAGCCTTTTGCTGTCTTACCTAAAAGAAGCTTAGCTTGAGCAGAGTTCTTTTGTGGCCTTAAGCAAGGCAGCCAACCCCAAGAAGATTTTTGATACGCTTCATAGTCCGACCCAAAGCGTTTTTTGAGATGGTTGACTTCACTAAAATGGGCTAAGCCCAGGGCAAAACTAGCGATCAGTAGGGCGCCTATAAGCCACCAAAAATTTTGGTAATAGATCGCTGCCAAAAGATAAATCAAGGTTATGAAAAGCTGCATGGGATGTTGGAGATAGGCATAAACTCCGCTAGTGACTAAAGACTTAGGAGGATCCCAGGGAAAGGGCGTGCCTTGCCCCCGCCTATAAAACTCTTGTACTCCACTTAAGGCAGGTAGGCTTAAAAAAAACAATAAGCCTAAAAAAACTAAGTGAAGCCAAAGAGGGTAATGGGGGAGATAAAAGCTAGCAAACTTACTTTGACTAAAAACCAAGGCTGGCAATAGAAATAGGCTTAGCTGACAAAAAAGTAAAAACTGTAAACCTATCCTTAAGGCTAATTTGCTTTGAGTCTTAGTCAGTCGGGCTAAAACTTGGGCGGGGATAAAGATCAATATTAAGGCAAATACTTCTCCCTGCCACCAGTTTTCTTTTAATTGTACTAAGGGCTTAAGTAAGGGCATGGCGGCAAAGTCAAGAAGGGCAAAAATTAAAACTAAGAAGCCTAAAGGAAGTCTAGGGAAAAGCCAAAAGGGCAAAAAACTCCACAAGACCGACCAGTCTAAAATTAAATCAACCGGCAGGCCATAAAAGAGTCCTCCCTTAGCATCGTAGCTCCACCATTTTTCTACAGGAAGTAAAAGGTGAAAAGCAAAAAGCCCTATCAAACACCATAAAAAGGCCAAGCCACTTGCTGCCCAGTGTCTGATTAAGTCTTCTTGGGTCTTGCCTTTGGTCTGAGGGCCATAAAAGGCTAGCAGGATAGCAAAGATCACGGGTAGCCATAAGCAGGCTGCCCTTAAGAGGCCGATTTTAGTTTGGCTTTCTATGAGCATGAAGAGTTGGGGAATAGCCTTGGCTAAAAATACTAGCTAGGAGGTGATCACCTACCAAGCCTACCGCATAGCGCTGCAAGGGTTTAAAGTAAAAGTAAGGATCCAAAAGCCGCTCAAATTGAATTTCTGCCGTGATTAAAAATTGCTCTTGGCCAATGGCTTGCCAAGAAAAGCGAGTTTGCTTCCAACGAAGCCACTTGGCTAGATGGCTGTGGTCTTGGACTAATTCAAAACTAAGAGAATTTT
>JAGRNM010000206.1 GCA_020440745.1 Deltaproteobacteria bacterium | reverse complement strand
TTCCAACAGGCATGGAAAATTGGGTATTGGCCAAGGTAAATTCCAAAAGTGAACCAGCAGCCAAGACGGAAATATCTGGCCTCTCTTCATAAAAATATCGCAGAGCAGTGATTGCTTCTGGAGCAGCCTGGATTTCGTCTAAAAAAAGTAAGGTGTGGGATGGTGCAAATTCTACGTTAGTCAGAAGTTGTAAGGTGGAAAGGATTTGGTCAGGATTATTTGTAGTGAAAGCCTGACGAAACTCAGGGTTGCGCTCAAAGTTAATCTCCAAAAGCCTCAAGTCCTTTTGACTGGCAAACTGCCGTACTAAGGTAGATTTACCCACTTGGCGAGCACCCCGAATGATCAAAGGCTTGCGGTTTTTGCGCTCATACCAAGTTTCAAGATGCTTTAGCTCATGGCGTAGTAAAGGGGCTTCCATAGACCTCTCCAAGATAAATAAGGACTTCTTAAAGACGAGATTAAGTATAAAAATGACTTTTTACAACCCATTTTTAGCAAATTATATGACTTTTTACAACCCATTTTAGACAAAAACTAACTGTTTATAAAAATAAAATAGTATTTAACATACTAATAAAAAAATTATTGACCCTACCTGATCTTAAGCACTAGCCTGCTGTTTATAAAAATGGAGATACCTATCCACAAGCTGGCCAAGCTCTTTTCAGGACATCTTTTTGCTAAAAAAGCCGAGCAAGACCCTCGTTCTCCCATTGCCGTTATTTTTATTTCCGACATCTCTGACAAAGAGACTCTCCAAGACCGGCCCGCCACTTACGATCTAGCTACCCGACCCAAAGCTCAGCATTTTATCCAAAAGGGGGATATATTGATCCAAGCAAAAGGAAAGGCGCGTATTATTTATGTTAGTCGAGATGTGCCCAACACGATTGCTAGCTCTAACTTTATTGTGGTGCGTAGCGATCCCAATCAGGTCCTAGGCCGCTATCTTGCTTGGGCGCTCCAACAAGAAAAGATACAAAGTGTCTTTGAAAAAAACCAACAAGGTCAAAACATGCCCACTCTCTCCATTAAGGTTGTCAAAGCCCTCAAGCTTGATCTACCTAGTCTCTCCAAACAAAGAAAAATTGTCGAGTTGCTAGAAACCAAGTCTAACTACGACAAGCTTATTCAAGGTATTCAAGCCCAATATAACAAACTAATTCAAACGCTCGCTTATCAAACAAGCTAGGAGTTTTGTATGCCCAAGCCTACTAAGAAAGTTACCAAGATTACTAAAATCAACCAAGACGAAGTCAACGCCATGCTATGGAAAGCTTGCGATACCTTTAGAGGAGTGGTGGATCCCTCCGAGTACAAAAATTACATCTTGGTTTTTCTCTTTCTTAAATATCTCAGTGATGTCTGGAAAGACCATTACGAAAAATACAAAAAACAATACGGCAAAGACAAAACCCGCATCCTTCGCAAGATGAAGCGGGAGCGTTTTGTACTGCCTAAAGAGGCCCAATTTGACTATCTCTATGAACGCCGCAACGAGGCCAATATTGGCGAGCTCATCAATATTGCCTTAGAAAAAATCGAAGATGCCAACAAGGCCAAGTTAGAAGGCGTCTTCCGTAATATTGATTTTAACTCAGAGGCCAACTTGGGCCAGACGAAAGACCGCAACAAGCGCCTCAAAGATCTTCTTCAAGATTTCGCCGATCCCATGCTCGATTTTCGCCCGAGTCATGTGCAGGGAGAAGACATCATTGGCAATGGTTATGAATATCTCATTAATCGCTTCGCCAGTAATGCCGGCAAAAAAGGAGGCGAGTTTTATACGCCGCCGGAGGTGGCTATTCTGCTAGCCAAGCTTCTCAATCCCCAGCCCGGGCAACGCATCTATGATCCAGCAGCGGGCTCAGCCTCGCTCTTGATCCGAGTGGCCAATGAAATTAAGGGAGACAACTACGCGCTCTATGGTCAAGAGAGTAACGGCTCCACTTGGACCTTGGCCAAGATGAATATGTTTTTGCACGGCATTGACCATGCCCGCCTAGAGTGGGGGGATACGCTCAACACTCCAAAGCTTTTGGAAGACGACCAGATAATGAAGTTTGACATTGTGGTGGCCAATCCTCCCTTCTCTCTGGACAAATGGGGCGCCGCTCATGCTGCCAACGATCCCTACCGGCGTTTTAGCCGAGGCGTGCCACCCAAAAGTAAGGGAGATTATGCCTTTATCCTCCATATGATCGAGTCGGCCAATGAGGCCAAGGGCAAGGTGGGTGTGATTGTGCCCCACGGGGTTTTGTTTCGCGGCAGTTCGGAGGGCAAGATCCGTCAGACCTTGATTGAAGAAAATCTTTTGTCCGCCGTGGTAGGCTTACCTTCCAATCTCTTTTTCGGCACTGGCATTCCTGCCGCTATCTTAATCTTTGACCGCTCCCGTAATCGCAACAAGATCAACAAGCAAAAAGAAACGGTTCTCTTTATTGATGCAAGCCGCGAGTACGAAGAAGGCAAAAAGCAAAACAAGTTGCGCGGTCATGATATCGACAAGATTGTAAGGACCTTTCGCAAGCGGCGAGGCCTAGATAAGTATTCGTACTTGGCCACGCTGCAAGAGATTGAGGACAATGCTTATAATCTTAATATTCCCCGTTACGTGGATACTTTTGAAGAGGAAGAAGAAATTGACATTAAGGCTGTGCAACAAGAGATCGATCAACTGGAGGGCGAGCTCAAAAAAGTCCGGGGCCAAATGAAACGTCATTTAAAGGAGCTGGGTATTTTATGAAGCTAGAAAAAAAACAATTTGTGAAGTATCTCGATCAATTTAAAAAAGAGTTAGACCTTAATCATCAGGAGTGTAAGCGACTTAAGAATATTCTTGATCTGGAGTGGTTTTATGAACAGACCTGTCGGCACCATGACCTAATTGTCTCCTTGCTGCGGAGACTTTTTGGGGTTAACGGGGATTGGCTTATATGGTTTTGCTTTGAGAATAATTTTGGGCGTAAGGGGCTTAGCTGTGATTATTGGGAAGGCTTGGCTTCTAAGGTACCCATTCGATCGGCGGGGGATTTTTGGGATTGTTTGAAGGAGATGGAGAGAGAAAAAATCTAGGTTAAATTTTTTGGAGTGAGGCAAATAGATGAAGCATCATTTGGCGATTTTTGAGAATTTTAAAATCCGGCGCCTTTATGACGAAAAAGCAGAGCTTTGGTATTTCTCGGTAGTGGATATTATCCAGGCTTTGATCCAGCAGCCGGATTTTCAAACTGCGCGTAAGTATTGGAATAAATTAAAAGAACGGTTAAAAAAAGAGGGCAATCAGT
>JAGRNM010000205.1 GCA_020440745.1 Deltaproteobacteria bacterium | reverse complement strand
AGAAGTCTTGCCAGAAAAAGCGAGTTATAAAATCGGAGATAAAGCCCGTTATTTAATTAAAAATCCCTTCCCCGGCGCTCAGGCTTTAATCAGTATTGAGCGTTATGGAGTGATTAAGCATTGGGTAGAGACTCTAGAAGGGAGCACACCGGTTTTAGAGTTTGAAATTGAAGAAAACTTTATGCCGGGTTTTTATCTGTCGATTGTTTTAAATGTTCCTCGCGTGGACGCGCCCGTGCCGCCGGCTGGGGAAGTGGACTTGGGTAAGCCTACCTATCGGCATGCTTATCTTAAAGTACCGGTAGAGGATTCCAGTAAAAGATTAAAGATTGAAGTAGGGACAGATCAAGAAGTCTACCGTCCTAGGGAAAAGGTCAAGGCTAGTATCCAAGTAGAGTCTCCCAAGGAGAAAAAGCAAGAGCCCTTTGAATTAGCCGTGGCAGTCTTAGATGAGTCTGTTTTGGATTTATTACCCGGCGCTAGCAAAAACTTTGATCCCTATGAGGGTTTCTTTCATTTGGATGGACTGGACTTGCTCAATTACAATCTTTTAGAAAAACTAGTAGGGCGTCAGGGTTTTGAAAAGAAAGGCGCCAATCCAGGTGGTGATGGTGGTTCGGACCTCACTAGCGTGCGTTCTTTATTTAAGTACGTCAGTTATTGGAATCCCAAGGTTCCTTTGGATGAAAAAGGAAAGGCTGAGATTGAGTTTGAGGCGCCAGATAATCTGACAGGTTGGCGGGTGCTAGCCTTTGCCGTCACACCCACGGACCAAATGGGCTTGGGAGAGGCTAACTTTAAAGTCAATCAACCCACTGAGATCAGGCCTGTTTTACCCAACCAAGTGATGGAGGGAGATCGTTTTGAAGCGGGTTTTAGTGTGATGAATCGTAGTGATCAAGCTAGGACTCTTAAAGTCACTGTGGAGGCTACAGGTGATTTAAAAACCATCAAGCCTTTTGAAACCAGCCTTTCTCTTAACCCCTATCAAAAAGAAAAAGTTTTTTTGCCCATTGAGGTCGCTAGATTAAAACAAAAGCGTGGCGTGCAAGAGGGAGCGATTCAATTTAAAGTAGTGGCTAAGGATGAAGTGGATGGAGATGCCCTGGAGCATGCTTTGTTAGTGTATAAAAGGCGTGCCCTAGAAACAGCAGCTAGCTATGGTACCACCACTCAAGATCAAGTCAAAGAATCCTTAAAAGTGCCTGAGCCTATCTATCCCGATGTGGGAGATATCTCTCTTGTGCTTTCTCCCACAGTTATTGGCAATGTGGAAGGTGCCTTTGAGTATATGCGTGACTATCCTTATGAATGTTGGGAGCAAAAGCTTTCTAAGGCGGTTATGGCTTCCCATTATCAAGCGCTCAAAGGTTATCTTCCTGAGGATCTCAGCTGGCCTGAGAGCAAAGACTTAGACGAAAACACTTTAGCTTTAGCCACTAATTATCAGGCCTCTAATGGAGGGATGGTTTATTTTGTGCCTTCTGAGGATCGCGTAAGTCCTTACTTAAGTGCTTATACTGCTTTGGCCTTTAATTGGTTAGAAGAGCGTGGGCATCAAATACCTCAAAACGTCCGGTTATCTTTGCACAATTATTTAAAGCAGCTTTTAAGACAAGATAGTTTTCCCAAGTACTACGTCTCGGGTATGTCTTCTACGGTTAGGGCGGTGGCTTTAGCTGCTTTAGCTCCCCATGGAGAGATTAGTTTAGAAGACTTAGAGCGCTATCGTCGTCATGTTCCTGAGATGAGCCTTTTTGGCAAGTCCCAGTACCTCAAGGCTGCTTTAGCTATTCCTGGAGCAGAAGAAATTCAAAAAGAAGTCACCACTATGCTCTTAAAACAGGCTAATCAGTCTGGGGGTAAAATGAGTTTTAGTGAAAACTTAGACCTTGGTTACACTCACATGCTTTCTACTGAACTAAGAAGCCAATGCGCTATCTTAACTAGTTTGGTGGATTACGGAGAAAAAACTAAAGGTGAATCTTTGGTTGGCGATATCCCTTTTAAACTAGTGCGTAGTATTACCCAGGCTAGGGGCAATCGTGACCATTGGGAAAACACCCAAGAAAACATTTTTTGTATGAAGAGTCTTTTGGATTATTCAAAAGTCTACGAAAAAGAAATACCTAAGATGAAAGTAACAGCTACCTTAGACCAAAAGAGTCTAGGAGAAGCCCAGTTTGAGGACTTTAAAGACGAAGCAGTGACTTTAAAGCATCCTTTGGTAGCTCAAGACCGAGGTCAATTAAAAGAAATGACTATCAAGCGTGAAGGGATAGGTCGTTTATATTATAGCGCCAGGCTTTCTTACGCTACCTTAGCTGATCATGAACAAAGAAAAAATGCGGGTATCGATATTCGTCAAGAATACAGCATTAAGAAAAAAGACCACTGGGAAATCTTAGGCCCAACAGATACTCTCAAACGAGGTGATATAGTTAAAGTGGACATCTTTGTCTCGATGCCAGCTGCTCGTTCCTTTGTGGTGGTGGAGGACCCTGTGCCTGGTGGTTTAGAACCCCTTAACCGCGATTTAGCTACCACTTCTCAATTGGATGCCGATGAGGCTAAAGGCCAAATGGCCGGTGGTTCTTTTTACTTTCAATTAAGTGATTGGCATCATTACCAAGATAGTTTTTGGAACTTCTACCACCACGAAATTCGCCATCAATCGGTGCGTTATTATTCTGACTATCTGCCAGAGGGCAACTACCATCTTTCTTACATGGCTCAGGCGATTGCCACGGGAGACTTTGTCAAAATGCCTGTTCATGCCGAAGAAATGTATGATCCGGATGTTTATGGCAAAGGGATTTCAAGAACCTTAGTCATTAAGGACTAAGGTTTGAGCTTTTTTTAAACATGCCATGAAAAGATTAAAAAAAATCTTTTTCTTAAGTTTAAGCTTAAGCCTTTTAGGCCTTGGTCTCTTGGCTTTTATTAGTTTTCTTAGCCTTAAGGCCTTACCGGATTCCTTAAGTCAGCTTTTAGATCAAGGAGATCGGATCCAAATCTTGGACCGCCTAGGCGAGCCCTTAAGTCAGACTTATCAAAATCCTTGGAATAACCATGATCTAGTTAAGCTTCACCAAGTCCCTTCTTTTTTGAAGTCAGCTTTTATACTGAGCGAAGACAAACGTTTTTATGAACACCAAGGCATTGACTGGCAAGCTAGATTAGCAGCCCTTTGGGTTAATATAAGACATTTGTCAGCGCTTAGAGGTGCTAGTACCATTAGTGAGCAAGTAGTCCGTTTGATTCATCCTAGGCCTAGAACCCTTTGGTCCCGTTGGTTAGAAGGTTTTGAGGC
>JAGRNM010000204.1 GCA_020440745.1 Deltaproteobacteria bacterium | reverse complement strand
CGGCATGTCTCTTGATAAGCGCAATAAGAACAAACTTCTTTCTTAGGTTCCAAGGGAAAGCGAGCTTGGCTGATTTGTTTTAAGGTTTTGATTAAATTTTCTTCTAGCTGATTAAAATTTTCTTTCCATTTTTCTGGGCTGACAAAACTATCTCCTCGGGTAGAAAACTGACTGGTGGTTTTAATTTCTTCTTGAAGCGCTAGTCCCTGGTTGCGTTTGGTGTTTTTAAGACTCCAATAAAGGGCGCCGATGATTTGCGTGGGTTTTTCGAGGATTTTTTCTAGAGCTTTTAGATAAAGATAAAGCTGAAAACTTTCTCCCAAGCGCATTTTTTTGCTTAAAAAATCAGTATCGCCTTTTTTGTAATCTAAGACAAGGGCTTGGGTGGCATTGCGATCAATTCGGTCAATATAACCCCGGATGCTTAAGCGAGGCGCGTCTTCCAAGGAATAAAAAATTTTAAAGGGCACTTCTAATGAGTAGGGCAAGAGTCTTTGAGGAGAAGCTTGCCAGTCTTCCCATTCGGTCTGCATGAGGGCTTTAACTTGATCGATTAAGTTTTGGGACTCTTGTGTAAAGAAAGGTAGTTTTTTTAAGTCTTGGGCTTTGCTTTCTTGGCTGCTTTGCCAAAGGGCTTCTAGTTTTTTAAATAAAGCTTCTAAGCTGGGAATTTGGTTTTGTTTAAAATGGGAGTCTAAGAAATGGGCGTAGGTTTTTTCTAAAAGTTCATGGGCCCAGGCGCCTAAGTCTTTGGCGGGCAGGCTTAAGTCGGCTTTGGGTTTTTCTTCTAGTTTTAAGAGGCGGGCGGCAAAAAATTTCCAAGGGCAGTCGGCGTAAAGGTCCAAGGCGCTGGGGCTTAGGCCTTCTTGGATCAGTTGGGCTTGGATCTGAGAGCTCTGGCTAGTGAGATCTCCTTGATCGGGGTTTAAGGTTTGGTCTTGTCTTGCTTGTTCTCTTTGAAGGTTTTCTTGCCAAAAGGGCGGCTGTTTTTCTTGGGTGTTAAAGTTTAGTGTTCCCAAAAGGGCTTGGTAGTTTTTTTCGGCAAAGACGGGGTTTTGATCTTGGCCGCTTAGGTTGAGTTTGGCGTAGCTTAAGCTAAGTTCTTGAGTGGCTAGGCTTTGAATTTGTTGCAGGTGTTTTTGCCAAGTCCAACGCCAGAAGTTTTCGGAAGCTTCCACAAAGAGTCCAAAGGTTTTAGGAGGCGGCCAGTGGTCCGCGCTTAGGCCGGCAATCCATAAATGATCAACTACTTGTAGCCGGACTTCTTCTAAATTTCCTAGACAGGGAAGCTCCAAGGTTTCTTGCTTTTGTAATGGCAGCTCTTTAAAAATTTCTAAGAAACAATCTTCGATTGCATAGCTTTCGCTTTCTTCGCTTTGGATAAATTCCTGAAGATAATTTTGTAGGATTTTAATATTTTTAATTAAGTCAGGGTCCGCTTTTTTAATAAAGTCGGGTAGGCTTTGTTGAAGTTCTTTTTCTAAAAGCAAGGCATAGTTTTTTAAACTTAAAGTTTCTTCCCTTAGATTTTCTTTTAAACGATCACTGATTAAGCGATAGATTTCTTTTAAAGAAAAATAATCACTTTGTTTGGATAAGCCCTGCTGGTCTAAGCTTGTTTGTATAAGGTGAAAGCTTTCGCTGGTATTTGGCAGCAAAACTAGCTGATTATTTTGATCGAGCTTTTGGAGTAGCGCTTGGCTTTCGTGAAGGGTGCTGGGATAGGCTAGGTTATTTTCTTTGAGTTTTAGGTTTTGGCGATAAGTGACTCCGTCTTGACTGATGTCTGATAAAAACTCCCAAAATTTTTGGTCTTCGCCCAAGGGGTGGGAGAGTTTTTCTACCGGCGCTAGATAAAGATGCACTTTGAGGGAGGGAAGTCCTTTTAAACAAGCTTGGATCACCCGTCTGAGTTGGCCGGTGGGGTAGGTCCAGCCCAGCAAGTGGATGCTTTGCAGGGGTTTAAGGAGCCTTGGGGGATTGTTTTCTAATAATTGCCAAGCTTGTTCTTGGCTTTCGCTTAAGCTTAAATAATTTTTTTGGTGGAGGGCTTCTAAGTAAGCTTGGTGGGCTTTGGGTAAGCGGGAAGTATTAATTTTTCCTTCATTAAAATACCATTGATCCAAGAGCCAGGCTTGTTCTTTTAAAAAGAGTCGGCGGTTTGGCAAAAGATCGGGCAGTTTGTGTTCTGCAAAGATTTTTTTTAAGACCTGTCTTTGTAAAAACATAGGTGCGGTCAAGGCTCTTTGAGGATGGGCCTCTAAAATAAAATTGGCCCAGGCATCGATGCTTTGCACCACAGGTCCTAGGAGAAGACCTTGGGGAGATTCCTTGATTAAGTTATGGCTTAAGTCTTGGGCTGCTTGGGCATGGGGGACCAAAAAAAGTTCTCTAGGATGGCTGGCTATAGTGGTGCTTTGGGGGCATTGCTCCAAGAGGGCCTGGAGGTGGGCGCTTAAGTTTTCTAGACGATGAAGAATGAGCGGCATGGCTTTCTGTTTAGAGGAGAAGTTTAGAGCTGGCAAATGCTTTTAGGGGATTTTAAAGGGAAAGGGTTTTTTTTCGTGGCGATATTTTTACCGGTAAATTTCTTTTCGGTGGCCAATATCAATAAGGATAATGGCTAGCTTACGATGTTTAATTTGATAAATTAGATGGTAGGAGCCAATGCGGTATTTATAAAGCCCTTATGTTTTATTTTGTCTAGCTCTAAAATAGAAGACGAATGCTTTGTCACTATGTGGTTTTACCTTTTTAGCCTTTTTATTTTATGGATAGCTGCTTGGGTTTTCCATGGAGAACTAAGCCGTGCTTTTCCTCTTTATTTTGCCTCAGGATCTTATGGGGAAAACTTTTATTGGTGGGTGATGAAAGCCTTGCTTTGGCTTTTGCCCATTTTTCTAATTCTTAAAAAAGAAAAGCGGTCTTTATTAGATCTTTTTAAGTCGGAAAGAAGCTTTAAGCTAAGTTTATTTTGGGGCTTGGCTTCGGCAGTCGTCTGGATAGCTTTGGCTGGGGTTTTGGATAAATTAATGGGCAAAATTTTTGAGGCGCCTATCCATGCTTTAAGTTTGGTGGGAGGAGTCTTGGTGGCTCCAATAGTAGAGGAAATAGCTTTTCGTGGTTTTGTCTTAGCTAGGTTAGAAGGCTCTTTTTCAAAATTATCGGCTAATCTGCTGACTTCACTTTTCTTTGTTCTCATCCATTGGGTGGGTTGGTATTTTCAGGGCAAGTTAAGTCTAGCTAGTTTGTGGGATCCTAGTCTTTTGATTTTTGCGTTTAGTTTGTATGCTGGTTTAATAAAAAAAAAAAGTACTTC
>JAGRNM010000203.1 GCA_020440745.1 Deltaproteobacteria bacterium | reverse complement strand
TGTACATACGGA
The DNA here is from genome assembly GCA_020440745.1 of Deltaproteobacteria bacterium. Taxonomy (GTDB): domain Bacteria; phylum UBA10199; class UBA10199; order DSSB01; family DSSB01; genus JAGRNM01. The sequence goes on along the minus strand of JAGRNM010000203.1, from coordinate 3,322 downwards.
TATTATTCAAGCCTCGGTTAAGGCGTATTTAAATGCTTTAAACCGCTTGGAGTATTACGAAGAAAAATCCGCTGGTATTTAATTAATTGATTCTTAATTTTTATTAATAGTTTCTTTAATTAATTAAGAAAAAGGGCGGCCTCCTAAGAGGACCGCCCTTTTTTTTCGTCTTTTTCTTTTTTAAAAAACTTAAGGAGTGGTTTCGGTAAGGATTTTAAAAGTATTAAAGAGTTGGTCAAATTCTACACTGTCCACTCGGTTAAAGTCTTTACGGTCAGAAGAACACTCAATATCAAAAAGAGTGTTTGTATTTCTTAAGTGAAGGATTTTATACATCAAGCCTCGGTCAGGCATATAACCTTTAACAATATAAGCATTGCGACCGTTAATGACTTTGGCAGTACCTTGAACCTCGGTCATGCCATTGTCGCGATAGACTTGTTCCATGCGCTTACCGTAGTCAACAGCGGTTTTAAAAACATCACGACGGAAACGTGTGTCATAAATGCTACAAGTGGCGTCAGGGCCACTACGATTTTGTTCAATTTCAAAACTTTTTTGACGTCCTAAGGAACGATTGCCAGTGACCTTTTGGATATCCCAAGTTTTGTTGGGTTTACAAAATTCAATCACGTTATCGATACGTCGACAAAGGTCGCTAGTTTCAGTCATATTTTGTAAGCGACGGGCTTGAGCCAAACCAGGGGCTAACATAAAGCCTGCTAGTAACAAGACAAGTAGTTTGTTTTTCATGGATTTAAGACTCCCTTTCAAGGTTAATGTTTTAAGTATCCTTAAAGCCCCTCTTTAAGGCCTAAGGACTCCCTCTTTTTAAATAAAGTTAAGAATAAAACAAAGTTCTTTTTAGGTTTTTTTTCTTTGGTAGCGATGGATGGCAAGACCATGAATAGCCTCAGTGGCTTCTGAGAGGGCCTCGCTTAAACTAGGGTGGGGGGCTACACTTAGGCTTAAATCATCACGGTGAGCGCCCATTTCTAGGGCAAGGGTGGCGCTTAAAATAAGCTCTGAAACCTGGGGGCCAACTAAATGGACTCCTAGGAGTCTACCAGTGGATTTTTCGCTTACAATTTTGGCTATGCCTTCTGTTTCCCTTAAAGTTTGGGCTCGGCCTAGAGCTGCAAAAGGAAAGAGGCCGCTTTCCACTTCTAAGCCTTTTTCTTTGGCTTCTTCTTCATTTAATCCTACCCAGGCAATTTCTGGATGGGTAAAGATCACGGCGGGGATGTATTGGGCCTCAATTTCTGTTTTTCCCGCCAAATGGGCGGCGGCGACCTTAGCCTGACGGCTAGCGCGGTGGGCTAGCATGGGGCCAGGAGTGATGTCTCCAATGGCATAAAGGTGGGGAAGGCTTGTTTGGCAGTTTTCATTAATCTCTAAAAGGCCTTGAGAGTTTGTTTTTAGTCCTATTTTTTCTAGTTCAAGTCCTTGAGTATTGGGTTCTCTTCCTACAGCTACTAGGACTTTTTGGGCGGATATAGATTTTTTCTTTCCCTCTGTTTCTATTTGGACGCTTAGGCTGTTTGGTTTTTCTTGATAACTTAGAGCTCGGGTTTTGGTTAGGATTTCTAGATTTAAACTTTTTAATTTTTTCTTTAGAGGTCTTTTTAAGTCCTTATCTAAGTTAGGAAGTATGTCTTCCAAGGCTTCAATGATTTTAACTTCTACACCTAATTGGGCCATCATCATGCCAAGTTCTAAGCCGATATAGCCTCCTCCTAAAACGATTAAACTTTTAGGAAGCTCTTTGATTTCTAAAAGATCTTTAGAAGAAAGAATACGGTCTTTTTTAAATTCCCAGCCTTTTAAGCTCTTAGGCCTGCTGCCTGTGGCAAGGATGGCTTTTTCAAAGTGTAGGTTTAAAAGACCAGAAGGAGTTTGTAAGTTTAATTCATGAGGGTTTAAAAATTTTGCTTCGCCTTGAATCCATTTAATTTGGTGATTTTTTAAAAGGCCTTGAATCCCCTGACTTAAATTATCTAGGATTTGTTTTTTCCATGTCAGGCTTTGTTGCCAATGAAGTTTTTTGCCTGAGATTTCAATGCCAATATCTTTTAGGGATTCTAAACTGGAAAAATGTTTGGCTACTTCAATAAGCGCCTTAGAGGGAATACAACCACGATGAAGACAAGCTCCTCCTGGAGAAGGGGCGCGGTCAATTAAAGTGACTTCCTGACCCAGTTGGGCCAGGCGAATAGCCGCCACATAACCTCCCGGTCCAGCTCCGATGATAACTGTTTGGCTTGATTCTGTTAGATTACCGACTACCATGATTGTTTATTTGCCTTATTAAAAGTGGTGGTTAAAAAATTATACACCCTCATCTAATAATAATAAGTCTGGATCCTGCAAATATTGAATAACCTTGTTGGTAAATCTAGCAGCTGTGGCTCCATCAGTGATGCGGTGATCAAAGGTGAGGCAAAGGGGCAAGACCCAAGCGGCTTTGATTTGTCCTTCTTGATTAACAATGGCTTTTTGATAGGCCCGCCCTAGGCCTAAGATCGCCGAATCCGGGTAGTTTAAAATAGGTGTAAAAGCCCGTCCTCCTAAACTGCCAATATTGGTGATAGAAAAACTAGAGCCTTTTAAGTCTTGGCTTTCTATCTTGCGTTCTCGAGTCTTTGTCGAAAGCTCAGTAAGCTCTTTAGCCAGGGTCAAAATACTTTTTTGATCGACATTTCTAATGACAGGTACCATCAACCCAGCCTCGGTATCCACTGCAAAGCCAAAGTGATAGTATTTTTTGTAGTAGATTTTGTCATTGACTAGACTGGCGTTTAAAGCAGGGTAGTCTTTAAGACTTAAGGCACAAGCCTTCATTAAAAAGGGAAGCAAGGTGAGTTTGACGCCCTTTTCTTTGGCGTAGTCGGCTTTTTGTTTGCGGATTTTAATAAGCTCATCCACCAAGGCTTCGTCCATATGGGTGACCATGACGGTGTGTTGCATGGCCTGGAGGAGGTGATCACTAATCTTGCGACGGATGCTTTTGAGAGTTTCTTCTTCTATAGGACCATATTGGGAAAAGTCTTCTTGATGAGGATCTTGGATAGGAAGAGAATGGCTGGGACCTGTTGAAGTGCTGGGCTTTGATTGTTTAAGGTCTTCTTCAGTAATGCGGCCGCCAGATCCACTGCCTTGGATGGTCTTTAGATCAATACCAGCTTCCCGAGCTAATTTACGAACATAGGGAGAGGCCCGGGGAGGAAGTTCTGGAGAGGAGGGAATAGGACTTGATTGCAGGTTTTTTTCTGAGCTTGCTTCTTTACTTTCGAGGGTGTGAGTTTTTATTTTTTTGCCTTTG
>JAGRNM010000202.1 GCA_020440745.1 Deltaproteobacteria bacterium | reverse complement strand
CAAAGACAAGTTAAAAAAATTAAATTTGAGGGTAATAAGAGTTTTTCCGACAGTCGTCTTAAAGACGTAATGCTTAGTAGAGAGTTTTTTTTCTTTAATAACGCTTTTTTTGTAGAAGCTTTTTTAGAAAAGGACGCAAAACTCTTAGAAGCTTTTTATCATGAAAAAGGTTTTTTAGAAGCCAAGGTAAGCTTAGAGTCTCTTCAATACACCCGTTTAAATGACCGAGTAGTTTTGACTTTTAAAATTGAAGAAGGTTCACAGTATTGGATTAAAGAATTAGACTTTGTGGGACTTCCCGAGGGTCTAGAGGATCTCACTAAAGATTACGAAGAAAAATTTGAAGCCCGTCCTTTTTCTGAAACTTGGGTCAAAACTTTAGTGAGTCGAGTCTTAGTAGACTTAGCTAATCAAGCCTATCCTTATGCACAAATGGAGCCTAAGGTAGAGTCCTTAGGAGAATTTGAACGTCGTTTAATTTTTCAAATAGAACCGGGCAAAAAAGTCACCATGGGTCCTTTGCTCTTAGTGGGTCCTAATTTGACTAAAGAAAAAACTTTGAGAAAACATCTGGAATTTAAAGAAGGAGATGATTTTAGTGCAGAAAAGATTTTAAAAAGCCAGATTAATCTAAGAAGTTTAGGAGCTTTTGATTCTTTAAGTCTAGAAGCTTTGGGATTGGACTCAGAGAGAGAAAACACTCCGCTTGTGCTTAAGGTTCAGGAGAAAAAAAATAAAGTCATTGATGTGGAGGCTGGCTATAACACGGACTTTGGTTTTACCGGCGAAGTGACTTTTAATAAACTCAATCTTTGGGGTTCTGGTCGTCATGGTAATTTAAAACTACAGGTGGGGCAAGAGCGCAGTCGTCTTGAACTTAATTATGTAGAGCCTCGCCTTTTTGCTAAAGACTTGCAATTAACCACCGGTGTTTTTGCTGGTCGGGAGTCGAGACCTTTTTTTAGAAAAGACGCTGTAGGGGGCTATGCCTCTTTATTTAGACAGTTTAAGTCTTCTTTAAGTACCTTTGCTAGGATAGAGCTGAGTTATCTAAGCCTGGATGATGACCCTACCTTGTTTGCTAACTTAGATCCTTTTGCTGAGTCTTCTCAGGCTATGCGTTTAGGTACTAGTCTTGGGGTTAGTTTTGATAGACGAGATCAATTTGGAGATCCTAGAAAGGGTTATTTTTTAGGATCTCGTGTTAAGCTGACGACGGAGTTTTGGAAGCGCTATAATCATTATTTAGAGGTAGATGCCCGTTTGGGTCATTGGTTTTCACCTTTTTCTCGTTTGACTATTTCTAATGCCTTGCGGGTTTCTAAGGTCTTTGACTTAAGTCCGGGAACACAAGTCCCAGCTGATGAGCGACTTTATTTAGGGGGGGATGCTACAGTACGAGGCTTTGACCAAGATGCCCTTTTGCCTAGCGGAGGTTCTTTTTCGATAGTGCATAACTTGGAGGTGGTCTTTAGGATTTTTGGTGATTTTCAATTGGCTGGTTTTTTGGATAGTGGTGCGGTGGTCAAGGAGATAAGTAATTTTAATTTAACTACACTTCGTCACTCCGCTGGTCCTTCGCTTCGCTATCGCACGCCGGTGGGGCCTATTAGATTGGACTATGGCTTTGCCTTAGACGGTGCTAAACCTAGGGAGAAACGTTTGCACTTTTCCTTTGGTTACTTCTTTTAGCTCTTTGTTTCTTCTGGGATGACAAAAAGAAATTCTATAATATTAAAACGAATACGGTCACCGTTTTTTAGGGGATGGGCGCAACAAGTACCGCTGGGGAGTTTTTTATTATTAATAAAGGTGCCGTTTTTAGAATGCAGGTCTTGCACAAAATAGTCAGTCCCTTTTTTAAACAAAAGGGCGTGGCGTCTACTGACAAAATGGCTGGGTATGAGTAAATCTACAGCAGTCTCATCCCGTCCTACAAATAGGGGCTGGTCTTGCAATACTAGTGGCACCTCCAAGCTTTTACGAACCAAGCGTGGACTTTTGAGGGCTTCTTCCACACTGAGACTTTGCTTAGGAGTCTGCAGGTGAATTTTTTGGGTTAATTCACCAATCATCATGGGAATCCATAAAATCCATTTATTAAATTTGGCTTATTTTTTTACCCAAAATCCTCTCTCTTGCGACGTTTTTAATTTTAAGCTGTTTTTTGGTTTTTTGTTAATAAAAAAACCCTTACAAGGGTTTAGGTCTTGTAAGGGTTAGAATAATTACAAAATTTTTTCGAAATAAAAAGACTGAGTTAGTCTTATTTTTCCTCAATTCCTAGTTCTGTTTGACGGATTTGCACCTCAAGATTCTGGATATTACCATCAAGATCTTTGATCATAGCATCAAAAAAGTTTAAGATCTCTCTATCGTCTTGCTCGACAGGCTCGGGGACTAGACTTTTAGCTTCTTGAATAGCCTCTATAGCTTTTTGTTTTTGTCCTTTTTGAACGTTATTTTCTTCAGGCCAGGATTCAACAATGGCTTCCTTCTCAGCAAGTCGTTTAAGTATACCTTCAACCTCAATTTTACTCAGTTTTGTGTCGGTCTTTAAAGACACAAAATCATCTCTTTGTTTTTCTAGACCTTCGATACTTGAATCACCACCGCCAATCTTAAATAACTTCATTTCCAGTTTGAGTTCTTTAGTACCCTTAGGAGAGACGTAGTAGAGCTCATCCTCAAGAGCTTTAAGATCATCGTAAATACCAGAGTAGACTTCATCAAATCCCTCAATGCCTTCTACTTCTTCAGAAGGCTTCTCTGTCGTCTCGGCAGGCTTAGTTTCAGGCTTAGGAGCAGGTTCTTCCGTTGTTTTTTTAGACTGTCCCCATTGAGATTTTCTAAAATCAAAACGCACTCCACCCACAAGCATCGCTCCGATGGATTGGGCATAGGTACCGCCTGAATCGCCTAAGCCATTGGCATTATCAAAACCAAAAAACTGATTAATACTTACAAAATAACTAAAAGGGCCTCTCTGGCTGTCTAGCGCTGCGTAGACTGTAGCACCAGTGTATAGGGCAAAGCTTGGACTTAAGCCCGCGGGAAAGCCTGATTGATTAGGGAGGGCAAACATGGCATCCACGTAAGTGCCCGCTCCTAGAGAAAGACGATTACCAGCTCCAGGCATATAAAACCGAGCGCCTACTTGGGCTCCGCCGCCTACAAAATTGGCGCCGCTTCCTTCTTGACCATGCATGAGACGCCAGCGGGGGCCAATGCCACCTTCCACCACGGCAAATTTTTGACGGCCATCCAAAGAAAAATGTCCTGCTACGGTAAAATCCGCTCCGGCTCCCACCGCTAGGGCGGGTCCTTTGGGTTCGGA
>JAGRNM010000201.1 GCA_020440745.1 Deltaproteobacteria bacterium | reverse complement strand
ATTAAATTAATAATCATTATAAGAAGTTATAAAAAAAAAATTTTATACTTCTTAACAAACCGCTCCTGGAGGCATGGAATTGCGCATGGGAGTTACAAAGAAATGACGTAAAGACAACTTACCTTCTTTATCTTCAGTCACAATCACATTAAGGTGATACCAATTACTTTGTTTAGAAAAACGCACATAGAGATGAATCATATACTCATCAGCTAAAAGTTGAGGAATCTCCATAGGCTTAGCTTCCTCTTTTAAAGCGGTCTTATCCTCTACAGGATTAGTTTCTGAGCTAGGCTTTTCTATCATTCTTTGATTAGGATCCTGGTTGGCTTTAAAATTCTCAAAAGACCAAGGGATAATATGGGGATGCTTAATCTCAACCACTCTGCCCTTTGCTATTTGTATTCCTGATACTTCTTCCACAAAGGCTCCGTCTTTTTGCCAGCAGAGGAGCGTTTTTAAACAATTTAAATCCTTATTTAAAAATAAAGAGGAAACGCTCTTTTCTTGAGACTGTTCTAGATTTAAGTTTTTTTCTAAAATCAAGCCAACTGCTTTAAGAGCAAAAGCAACCCTTGCCTTATCTTCTGGAGTCTGAGCCTCATGGGGATTTTTTTGAGGAGGACTAGGAGGCGCAAATCGCGCCTCCGCAGATAAATTAAAAGAAAAAGCTATTAAAACAGATAAAATAACTAAGTATTTCATTGATAACACTCCTATTTATTTTAAATTCTCCAAAGCTGGAGCACTCTTTGCTAGACGCACTAGATTAATAAACTCTGCTCGGTAACCAAATTCATCCTTACCTTTAGCAGCTTGAGCTAATTCAATCACTTGATTGTAATTAAAATTCTTAAGATAAGTACTTCCACGAAGCAGTTGACCAAAAGCCGCCACAGCCGTAGCAAAACGAGCCTCCTGACTGACTTGGCTTAAATCTTTTTCCTGATTAGCTCCAATGGGCATAGTGATAAGCTTACTATTGTCTTCTTGAGGCAATTTGTAACGGATCTTAAGAAAAGCATATTCATCACTTTTATTTTCTTCCGCTTTAGGTTTTGCTTGATAACGGGAATCTTCTAAAAGACGAGCAGGAGAACCCACTGGAGTGATTTCATAAATAGCCGTTACCGTATGACCAGCTCCAATTTCACCGGCATCTACTTTATCATTATTAAAGTCTTCTCTTTTAAGCATACGGGTTTCATAACCAATCAAACGATACTCAGCCACCTTAGCTGGATTAAATTCCACCTGGATCTTAACATCTTTAGCAATAGGAAAAAGAGTAGAACTAGCCTCTTGGACTAGGAGCTTTCTTGCCTCATTAAGATTATCAATATAAGCAGCTTGCCCGTTGCCATTTTGAGCTAAAGTTTGCATCAGCTCATCATTATAATTGCCACGACCAAAGCCTAAAACAGACAAGAAAACACCGGTCTCTCGTTTGCGTTCGATAAAACTTTTGAGTTCTTCCGTATTAGTAATCCCTACATTAAAGTCACCATCAGTAGCTAAGATCACACGATTAATTGAATCTTTGTCAAAGTTTTGTTCTGCCAACTGATAAGCCTGACGAATTCCCTCAGCACCAGCTGTAGAACCACCAGAGCTCAAACGATTAAGGGCATTTAAAATTTTGGATTTCTCCTTAACAAGAGTCGGTTCCAAAACAGTCCCGGCGCTGCCCGCGTAAGTCACAATAGCCACTCGATCTTGGGGACTCAGATTTTCCACCAAAAGCTTCATAGAATTTTGTAAAAGAGGTAGTTTATTAGGGGCATTCATAGAACCAGAAGTATCAATTAAAAAAACTAAATTGGACTTAGGCTTCTCTTCTGCTTGCAATTCATAACCCTTGATACCAATATGTAAAAGTTTGGTATGGGGATTCCATGGCGTGGGAAAAACGCTGACACTAGCTTTAAAAGGAATAGACCTATCCTTTGGCAGTTCATAATCATAAGGAAAATAATTAATAAGCTCTTCCACACGCACAGCATCTTTAGCAGGCAGAACATTATTATTTAAAGAAGCCCTCACAAAACTATAAGAAGCCGTATCCACATCGATAGAAAAAGTAGAAACTGCTTCTTCCTGAGTTAACTTAATAGGATTAGTAGTAACTTTACTAAAGCGATCTCGACCTTGATCATGATATTCGTAAAAATAAGGGGAAACTTCAGTATCAATCGGTTGATTAGTAAGCTTGCCAAAAAGGGCATTTTTTTTCTCACTCTCTCTAGATCTTGAAGATATGCTGGGTTCAACTACAGGGGCTAAACCTACAAGAGCTTCTGCTTCCTTAGGAGCCGTAGCAACCATTAATTCTTCTTTCCCTTTATTTAGTAAAACACTTGAAGAATCTGCGCTTTGAGTAGATAAAGCACCCTCTTGTCTTTGCGGCTTAGAGGCTTCTAAACCTGCAACGGTTAATGTATCTTTTTGATAATTTTCCAGACCTACTTGAGATTTTTGGTCAGGATAAAATTTAAAAAACACAAGGGTCAACACCGCTATACTTAAGGCACCACCCACAAAATAAGCTTTTTTCATAAAGAAACCTCCTTTAAAAATATTGAAGATATTCTTAAGACGATCTCCCAGAAGATTTCCTTGGGATAAGGAGGTGTTTTTTTTCTCAAAAGCTGCCACAGCCTTTTGAATAGCTTCTTTCTTAGAAGCTTCTAAAGCTTCAGGAGGTGGATTTTCTTTAAAATATTCTTTTAAAAGCTCCAGTTCATCTTTCATGATGTTCATCCTTTAAACGAATTAAAGCTTGTTTAATCTCATGCATACGCCAACTAATCGTCGACTCAGTACAATCCATGACCAAGGCTGCCTCGGCATGACTTAACCCTTCGGCCAAAACCAAAAGCGCGGTCTCATAAAGTATAGGATTTAGTTTTTTTAAACTTTGATAGAGCCAGGCCTTTTGCTCTTTAAGATCTAAGTCCTCTTTTTGTTTAAGCACTTGATCGTAAACTTCTTCTCTAATACGGCTGGCCTTTTGGCTTTTAATCCGGTCTCGATAAAGATTAAGAACCAATTGATAAAGCCAAGTCGAAAACTTACTTTCTCCTTTAAACAAAGTAATTTTATCGACTAACTTTAAACAAAGCTCTTGAGTCAGCTCTTCAGCTTCCTCCTGAGAGGACGAAAAGCGATAGGCCATGCGATAAATTAAGGCATAGTTTTCTTGTAATAGCTTTTCAAAAGCTTTCCCATCGCCCTTTTGGGCTTTTTTAATCAACACATCACTCATGAGGCCGGCTTTTTATAAATAAGACGAAGTCATAAGCCATTTTCTTAGACAAAATAAGAAGTTTTTATTCTCAAAA
>JAGRNM010000200.1 GCA_020440745.1 Deltaproteobacteria bacterium | reverse complement strand
AACTCAAAGATCTCTATGATGATGTGGACCGCTCCGAGACCATTATTTTTACTTTAGCAGAAACCCTAGAGGCCAAAGATGTCTATACTCGTGGCCACTCCGAAAGAGTTGCCCAATACTCTACCCTTTTAGGTCATGAGATCGGACTAGGTGAAAAAGACCTCGAGTGGATCCGTCGCGGCGCTCTACTCCATGATGTAGGTAAAATTGGGGTTCGCGAATCTGTCTTAAACAAGCCTGACAAACTCTCGGAAGAAGAACGAGCCCATATTAGGAGCCACCCAGCCAGGGGTTGCGAAATCTGCCGCTACTTAAGTAGCCTTGCTCCCCTATTACCAATTATTCGTCATCACCACGAAAGAGTAGACGGCTTAGGTTATCCTGACGGCTTACAAATGAAAGATATCTCCTTAGGCCCGCGCATTGTGGCCATTGCCGATACCTATGATGCGATGACTTCTAACCGTCCCTACCGTAAGGGCATGCCCCCTCTAGAAGCACTCCGCATTATCGAGCAAGAGCAAGACAAGGGCCAATGGGATCCCGAACTCATCCGTCACTTTATTAAATTAATGAAAAGAAATTTAACGGCCTAAAAAGCTTTTTAAACTTTCATGAAAATTCTTCTCACCCACGCCACTGGCTTCCTGGGTTCCTATTTATTAGAGGAACTCTCCCGCCAAGACTTAAAAATCAAGGCCGCTACACGGCCAGAAGCACCCATTCAAGAAATGGAAAGTGATTTTTTAATTGACGGCTTAGATCTAGAAAGCATCCGACTCAATCTACTCAACTTTCAAGAAGTCTTAGAAGCAGTCCACGACGTACAAATCATCTTTCATCTAGACCAAATAGAAGCTTGGGAAGAACCTAAGAAAAAGCACCGCCAAGCCAAAGAAAAAGAAATCTGGCACAATCTAGCCAAAGCCTGCGGACGCTTCCCTGTAGAAAAAATTATTGTCACCGGACAAGCGGATAGTTTGGAACTCAATGAACAAGGTTATTTAATAGCCGAAAGAAGTTCAAAAAAAATTCCCAGAAAACGCCGTCCCTTAGCCAATCCTTTAGAAGAAGAATGGGAAAAATCTCTAAAAGCCGGCTTACCTCTTTTAAGAGTCTACCCAGCTAATTTAGTAGGTGCTAGAGAAAGACAACGCACTCCCTTAGGCCTTTATCTAAAAAAACTTTTAAAAACTAAAAAAGCACCTTACGTGGATAGCGGACTTAGTTTGATAAGAGCTGCCGACGCAGCCAAGGGCTTGGTTTTGGTGGCTAAACGGGGAGAAGTGGGAAAACGCTATCCCTTAGTACAACACAATCTTTATTTTTTGGCCTTTTTACAAGGCTTAGAAAAAATGTTGAGACAACCCCTTAAAAAAATAGGCCTACCTTTTTGGTTGGCTAAACTTAGAGGAGCCATGGAGCCCACCTTTTTAAAATCTCTCCAAAGAGGTCTTATGATGGAAGAGTCTACTTCTAAAAACTTAAGCCTACCTAAAGGAGATCTTTGGAAAGCCTTAGCAGAACAAATCAGCGCTTACGGCAAAATAATGTAATTTTTTTAAAAACCTTATTTAAAGAGAGGACAAGGCTTCTTCTAACTCTCTAAGCCTAAGCGCATAACTAGCTTGTTTGTCCTTGGTTTCTGCTACCACCACCGGATCGGCGTTTTGCACAAACTTAGGATTGGCCAAGGTTTTCTCTGCACCAATTAATAATTTTTGGTAATGATCGCGATCTTTTTGAAGAATCTTTTTAGCTTCCTCCAAATCCGTAAAACCTGATAAATCTAAACGCAAGACTAAGTCCTTGTAATCAATAACCGCCTTGATCACTCCTTTTTTATTTTCAAGCTTAGGATTGTTGAGATCCATACTTTTAAACTTAGCTAAATTAACAGCATAGTGACTAAAATCATCGATAGTCTCTTTTAATAATTTTTGATCATTAGAATAAATACTTAAACAACCCTCGGGAATAATCTGGCTTAAAGGCACAGCTAGCTGCATACGGATAGAACGAATTTTTTCAATGACCTTAATAGCTGCCGTGATTTTTTCATACTCAGCTGCGTAGTTGTTTTCATCTTGCAAAGGCTTAGGGTAAGTTTTTTGCATTAAGAACTTAGCGTCCTTGCTAGCAGCTTCTAGCTTTTGCCAAATTTCTTCTGTCAAAAAAGGCATCATAGGATGCATCAAGCGCAAGGATTTTTCCAAGATCAAGACCGCAATGGTTGCGAATTCTTTTTTAAGACTTTGGTGTTGGGGCTCCTCGGATTGCTGACTAGGTTTTATAAGTTCTAAAAACCAATCACAATAGGTAGACCAAAAAAACTGATAGTTAACCTCTGCCGCCTCATTAAAGCGATAAGACTCTAAAGCATGACGAGTCCTAGCAATACACTTAGAAAGCTCCACCAAAATCCACTGACTGATGGGATGGGTGACTTTAATAGACTCTAAGTCAAAGTCTTTTTGTTTTAAGGCCTCAAAGTCAGCATGCTTAAGACTAGTACTTAAAACCAAGCGCGCTGCATTCCAAATCTTATTACAAAAATTACGATAACCTAAGATACGTTCTTCACTAAGCTTAATATCCCTACCCTGAGCTGCAAAAGCGACTAGCGAAAAACGAAAAGCATCGGTACCATGGCGATCCATAATTTCTAAGGGATCAATCACATTGCCCTTCGACTTACTCATTTTTTGTCCCTTAGCGTCTCTAATTAAGGCGTGGATGTAGACTTCTTTAAAAGGTACCTGCCCCGTAAAATGCAATCCCATCATCATCATGCGAGCCACCCAAAAAAAGATAATGTCAAAACTAGTGGTGAGTAAACTAGTGGGATAATAGTCTTTTAATTTTTGCGTCTCCTCCGGCCAACCCAAGGTGCTAAAGGGCCAAAGGGCGGAACTAAACCAAGTGTCTAAGACATCGGGATCGCGGCTTAGAGAAACTTCTTTACCATAGTGTTCTTTAGCCTGGATTAAAGCCTCTTCTTCGGAGCGGGCCACAAAGAAGTGTCCGTCTTCTCCATACCAAGCGGGAATTTGATGCCCCCACCACAATTGACGACTGATGCACCAAGGCTGAATATTGCGCATCCATTCAAAATAAGTCTTCTCCCAATTCTTAGGAGTAAACTGCATAGCGCCCGACTCCACCGCTTGGATAGCGGGGCCCGCTAGTTTTTTGGCGTCTACAAACCATTGATCGGTGAGCCTAGGCTCGATAATCGTGCCAGAACGATCTCCATAGGGCACCGCGTGTTTTTGTTTTTCAGTCTCTCGCAAAAGACCGGCCGCCTCTAGGTGCTTTAAAATTTTTTCTCTCGCCTTAAAACGTTCCCAGC